>CAYGIQ010000197.1:0-4111 GCA_964349885.1 uncultured Prolixibacteraceae bacterium
ACCTAAATTATATATGCGGAAGCAATCTGTATTTTTCCAAACGATGGTACCGCTAAATTATTGTTTTTAATTGTTTCTCGTTTATTTCCACTCTTTTTTTTTGAATAATTTCATTTCTAGCAAATATCTAGCCGTAGCAAGAGGTTGCTGGTGCGTATAGCTGGGAACAGACTGCCGTGTGCCTCTATTTGAGAATCAGCCTTTTTTGGGCCATGCAATTGTCGACTTCGTTTCTGCTGCCGGAAAGTTTCTGGTGGGAAGAAGGGTGTGGAACCCAAAGGGTAATGTTGTAGAAAGTTGCGATGATGCAAAGCAAAAAGGGTTAAATTTGTTTCCGCGGTATAGGCCGGATTTTGACTGTTTATGGGTCCCCCGGCGCCGACAATCTAAGTATGCATTAGCTATTCTTAAACAGTTGTATCTATGTCAAAATTATTTACTCCCTATACCATCAGAAGTGTTACATTCCCTAATCGGATTGCCATGTCTCCAATGTGTCAATACTCTGCCACCAGCGGGTATGCCAATGACTGGCATATGGTTCATTATGGGAGTCGTGCTGCCGGAGGAACCGGCTTGATTATTCAGGAGGCTACTGCGGTAGTTCCCGAAGGTCGCATTACACTGGGGGATCTAGGATTATGGGACGATCAACAGACATTAAAACTGGCTGAAATCAACCGGTTTATAATCAGCCATGGTGCCATTCCCGGCATCCAGCTGGCCCATGCAGGGCGCAAGGCCGGATGCTCCCTGCCTTGGGAGGGAGGAATGCAACTCTCATACCAACAGGGTGGGTGGGATGCCGTTGCGCCTTCGCCCCTGAGTTTTAACGAAACCGACCGGTTGCCATTTGAGCTTTCCGTCGAGGGCATTCAAGAGATTGTTAATGCTTTTAAAAAAGCCAGTCGACGTGCTCTGGAAGCGGGCTACAAGGTTCTTGAGATTCATGCAGCCCATGGGTATCTGATTCACGAGTTTTTGTCGCCACTGAGCAATCAGCGAACCGACCGGTATGGCGGAAGTTTTGAAAACCGAAGCCGCCTTCTAATGGAGGTTGTTGCAGCGGTGCAAACAATATGGCCATCGGAATTGCCGCTTTTTGTCCGTATTTCGGCAACCGATTGGGTGGATGGCGGATGGGATCTTCCAGAGGCAACTCAGCTCGCTGAAAGACTTAAGGCGGCAGAGGTCGATCTGATCGATACATCGTCGGGAGGAATGGTCCCATGGGCTAAAATTCCATTTGGTCCCGATTATCAGGTACCGTTTGCTGCACATATTCGACGGCGAGTAGGTATAGCCACAGGGGCAGTGGGATTAATTACCTCGGCTCAGCAGGCCGAAACCATACTGGAGCGTGGTGATGCCGATTTGATTCTGCTAGGTCGAGAATTGCTGCGCAACCCCTATTTCGGATTGCTGGAAAACAAGGTGCAAAACCCACAAGCTGAATGGCCCTTGCAATACCTTCGGGCACGATAAATCAAACCCCAATCCGCAGTACGAAGTCTTTTTTAGAGGTATTTTTTACGGAGCTCCACCTTATTTACCTTGCCCACACTGGTTTTATCGATCGCATCGGCGCGTCGTACTTTCAGCGTTATGGCCTCACGGGGAAGAACTCCCATATCGACGCTGCTTTTAACCAACTGCAAAATCTCGCGGTCGTTCAATGTTTTACCCTGAGCGACCACTACGATGGCCAGGGGAATCTCTCCCCAAGCGTTATCGGGCAGGCCAATAACAGCAACCTCTCCCACCGACTCATGTTTGGTTATCACATCCTCTAACTCGAGCGAGCTGAGCCACTCTCCGCCTACCTTTATCACATCTTTGGTTCGGTCGGTAATCCGGATACTCCCTGTATTGTCGATGCATGCTACATCATTGGTATGCATCCAGCCTCCCTCCCATAATTTCTCGGAGTGATGATGGTCTTTTAGGTACCCCTGAGTGAGGTATGGGGAGCGTACAATAATCTCACCTGGAGTTTTATCATCTGCGGGAACATTTTGCCCCTGAGCATCTACGATTCGCATGTGCGCCAGTCCGATGGGTTTACCGGTTCGGCAGCGCAAATCTACCTGCAGTTCAGCCGGAAGTGCCAGTTCCTCAGCCGAAAGGTGCGAAAGCGATAGAATAGGACAGGTCTCGGACATGCCGTAGCCGCCAAATACATCGATTCCCCTTGCCATTGCCTCAAGCGCCAACGACCTTGGGAGAGCTGCGCCTCCAATTACGCAGGTCCATCTCGAAAAATTCACCCTGTGCGAGGCGGGATCCTTAAGCAGCATATTCAATATGGTGGGAACACAATGGCTGAAGGTCACCTTGTGTTTCTCGAGTAAATCGAGCAGTACCGAAGGGATGTATTTTCCTGGGTAAACCTGCTTGATGCCCAAAAAGGTGGCAATGTAAGGTATTCCCCAGGCATGTACATGAAACATTGGGGTAATGGGCATATAAACCGACTCCCGATCAAGACGTCCATGTCTGGGATTGATCGATAGGGCAGCGGTAGAGGTGAGGGTATGCAATACAAGTTGGCGGTGCGAGAAATAGACTCCCTTAGGCAAACCGGTTGTGCCAGTGGTGTAAAAGGTAGTCGCACGGGTATTCTCGTCAAAATCAGGAAAATCGAATTGTGGATTGGCCTCCAACAAAAGTGATTCATATTCCCCTTCGAAGGCAAAATGTGGACTGCAGGGTTCATTGCCGTCGCTGATAACAATATATTTTTTACCATTGCTGATTCTACCTTTAATGGCTTCGAGCAGTGGTAAAAACTCACAGTGGCATACAATTACATCGTCTTCGGCATGTTCAATGGTATAGGCCAGCTGTTCGGGCGACAACCGTACATTGATGGTATGCAAAACCGCTCCAAGCATAGGTATTGCATAGTACGCCTCGAGGTAACGGTGCGAGTCGTAATCCATAAACGCTACCGTATGCCCTGGTTTAACGCCCAAATGGGTTAGCACACCGGCCAACCGGTGAACCCGCTCTTTCCACTGGGCATAGGTTAAGGTTACCTGATTGCGGTATACTATTAACTCTTCGGGATTGGAAGCCATAGGTGCCTCAAAGAGCTGCTTAATCAGAAGCGGATAGGCATAGGCCGAAGGAGTTTTGTCGATGAACTGGCTCATGAATGAAAGTTTTTACTAAAATAAGGGTTGTAAAATTAGCAGGAATGATAGAGCTACCCAAGACATGAGGGGTGAAAAATAGTTTAGTACCGGCCAAATAATTCATTTGGGGTAAGCTCAACATGGTAAATAGAGGCAATAATTCTATCAATCAACTTTTGCTCAGTTGGTTGTCATCACCACTCCAAATGGCTGAATGGATGTTTCAGAGGCAATATTTTTTGCCTAAATTGAGCTGAACTCTGAAAACTATCTTAATTTTGCCTGCCATATTTAAAGTTCGTTCCTAAACCTCAATTCATGGTTGATATACGCGGTAAAATCATTCAGGTCATTGGACCGGTGATTGATGTAAGTTTTGAAAATGTCGGCAGCAATATGCCCACTATTTACGATGCCCTCGAGGTGGTGCGCGACGGTGGAAACCTTACCATAGAGTGTCAGCAGCATATTGGTGAAAATACCATTCGCTGCATTGCCATGGATGCTACCGATGGCCTGTGGCGTGGCATGGAGGTAATCTCAACCGGCAGTCCCATTAGGATGCCCAAAGGAGAGGAGGCTCTTGGCCGACTGTTGAATGTAATCGGGAATCCTGTCGACGGACTGGAGTCTATTCCCAAAAACGGTCTTAAAATTCATGGTGCTCCACCCAAATACGAAGATTTGATTACCGAAACCGAAGTGCTTTACACAGGAATCAAGGTAATCGACCTGATCGAACCATACGCAAAGGGTGGAAAAATTGGATTGTTTGGGGGTGCCGGAGTCGGAAAAACGGTTTTGATACAGGAACTCATCAACAATATAGCTTTGGCGCACAGCGGACTTTCTGTGTTTGCGGGCGTAGGCGAGCGTACACGCGAAGGAAATGACCTTTTGCGGGAGATGATCGAAGCCAAAATCGTAAACTATGGCGATGCTTTCAGAGAATCCATGGAGGCAGGTAGCTGGGA
>CAYGIQ010000198.1:0-4060 GCA_964349885.1 uncultured Prolixibacteraceae bacterium
GTTTTTGTTAGTTATTTCTTGGATTTAGTTCTAATTCTTTTGCCGGAATAGGATAGAAGGCCGTTTGCTCTTCCGTTACTCCCGACAGCATTGCATAAGGATCAGTGATTGTTACCCGAGCCTTTCTGCGCAGGTCAAACAACCGGTTTGCTTCAAAAGCAAGTTCGTAAGACCGCTCCTGTACGACATAATTGCGGAAGTCAGTAAGTGACATGCCAGCCGGTGCATCGGGGAGACCGGCACGGTTACGGATCCTGTTCAGCCAGGTATACGCTTCTGTGGTGGGGCCCTGTGCCTCGGCATACACCAAAGCGATGTCCGAAAAGCGTATGATGGTTGGCTTTTGGCCTGTAATCCGTGTACCTCTCCTTTCCGGAGAAAGATACTTCAATGAAAGGTAATAGGTATGGGTTTTCGGTTTAGCACCCTCCGCATCCATGTAAAACGTCTTGGTAAGCAGATCCGTCCGCCTTTTATCTGCGGGATCAAAACTGTCCACAAAACTATCGTTGATATTGAATGCGCCATATCCGTCCACATTCGGTATAATTGTTCCGTCTGGTATCCTGAAATACATCAACTGGTTCGAATTAGGGGGCATAAAGTAAGAGGGCAGGATATTGTATTGCCAACCCTCTATTCCAGTTTGATCAAAACCCAAAATAAAGATATGTTCTGGTCCATCGGATTTATAGAAGTCATATATATTATATAAATCTGCATCCAAAGCATATTCATTTTGGTTATACAATACTTTTTCTGCCGTTTCCGAAGCTAATTTGTACATTTGCGTCACCTCTTTGTTCATGTCACGGTAAAACTCCACATTGCTCTCCTTCGCCGAGGCGATAGTGAGATATACCTGTGCCAGCAGGGATTGTGCTGCCACCTTGTCGGCCAATCCTACTCTGCGATTGATTCCCAACATCTGCTCCGCCCGGGTTAGATCCTCTATTATAAAGTCGTAAAGCTCATCCATATTCGTAAAATAATCGGGAAATGCTTGCTCAACCGTCTCTACCGTAGAACGCTGCGCAGGAACTACACCAAAGGTCCTGGCCAGATAGAAATAATGAAATGCCCGCAGGAAATAGGCTTGCCCCAACACACGATCTTTCACTTGCTGGTCCAGATTGCCCGCCGAGACATTGTCGATTACCGAATTGGCCCGGTTGATGCCGATATAGGCATATTTGAACAGGAAGTCAAGTTGCTCGTTATTGTCGAGCATGGGATAATTCCAGAAATCAAGCTCCGGGATTCCAAAAGATCCTGTCGTGGCATAGTTCATTTCCTCAGTGGCCACGTCATTGATAAAGTACATGACGTGCAAATATTCCCGGTAAGCAAATATCTGGTAAGCGTAGTATAGTGCAGATTCGGCATCAGCCGCTGTCTTGAAAAAATTCTCATCTGAATAGAACCCGTAAGGTTCTTCCTTGAGGCTACAGGAAGTGTTGATTCCCAATACGAGGATAGCCATCAATATCAAGTAATATGTTCTCATTGTCATAGCTTTAAAAAGTGAATGATAAACCAAGTGTGTACCGGGAAAATCGTGGGTATCCCCCCCAGTACCTGCCGTTCAGTTCCACTTCAGGATCATAGCCCTTGAATTTGGTGAACGTGTACAGATTTTCGGCATTTAGGTATACCTTAAAATCATTGAAAAACGGAGTTTTGTCGAACCGGTAGCCCAGATGTATGTTTTGTATCCGCACGAACGATCCGTCCTGTATATGCCAATCGGATACATAGTGCAGCCGATTATCTCGACGGCGGGGATAATCATTCGTTGGGTTGTCGTATGTCCATCTTAATGGGTTGATCTGGGGTGAATTGGTAATGTCCGACCTCAACACATCGTTGCCAAACACACCGTTCAGGAATAGGCTGCATTCCCAGTTTTTGTAAGAAAAATCGATATTCAGGCTGGCCATAAAATCAGGATTGGGGTCACCGATAATGATCCTGTCATCCTCGTCGAATATGCCATTCTCGCTATAGTCTATAAATTTGAACTCACCCGGTTCGGCTTCTACACCGATCAGGCCTGCCTCGGCTCCCTGGGTACTGCTTTGTACAATACCTGCCGTACGGTAGCCGTAGAAGACGTTCACTGGATGCCCGATTGCCAGGATGTTTGGACTGGTCTGTCGGAACGGATTCAACACTCCTCCAAAGTATTCATATTTCAAGTCATGGAAATCCGTCAGCAGCCCGGCACTTTGGTGATCGCCAAGACTTAACACTTCATTTCTGTTTCTCGAAAAAATTAGTGTAGTATTCAGTGACCAATTGAGAGATCTCAACACATCCAAGGAGAGAGTAAACTCGAAACCCTTGTTGAGGATCTCTCCATCATTGATCCACATCTTGTCAAAACCTGAAGACAAAGGCAGAAACGACTCTCTCAATAGATCAAGGGTATGCTTGCGATAGTAATCGAATGTAAATGATAACCTGCCCTGCAAGGCCACAGCATCCAACCCGACATCCGACTGTCGGGTTGTCTCCCACCGAAGTCCTTTGTTGGGGATTCCACCCCATTGTGTATAACGGTAATCGGAACCTGTACGACCGATCACACGACCTGGGCCTATTGTTGTTTCCCAACGACTGTCAGCAAAGTAATAATCCTGCCCATAACGGCTTAGCGTCTGGTAGGGCGAAATACCTTGATTTCCCGAGATGCCATAACTAGCCCTTATTTTTAATTCATCAAAAAAATCTACACCATCCATAAAACTTTCATTATGGAGCTTCCAAGCCGCGGCACCCGAAGGGAAAAAAGCCCATTTGTTGTTGTCTCCGAATTTAGTAGAACCATCCGCTCGTGAAGTAATTGTGAACAAAAAACGGTCGTCAAAGGTATAGTTGACTCTGAACAGGCCCGATAGCAACATATGTGCACTGTAGTCATTGCTGTGGCGGTTTAGTGTAGGATCACCCATACCCATATTTTCGTTCTGTAGGGTTTCGCTGACAAAACCATACGAGCTCATGTTGAACCCCCTGTTGAGAAAATCCTGTATGGAATAACCACTCATCAGTGTAAGATCATGCTTTTGTGCGAACATTTTGTTATAAGTCAGGTAGGCATCTGCCGCCAAATTCTGTGCAAAACGAGTATTCATATTGGCTGCACCATTGTTGGCAAAACCTGTGGCAGTGTAGTCCTTAGGGTAATATTGGTCTACTGTAACATTGGCTCTTTTATAGCTTAATTGAGCCTTAAGAGTCAAAGGTTCAGCGACCTGCCAATCTGCGAATACTGATGCCAACACGTCGAACGTCCTGTTTTCGTCCTTGCGGTGTTCGGTCAAAGCAACGGGATGGGCAAAATCTTGATTCCCAACCAGGAAATAATTGTCATCCTCATCATATACCGGCCACAATGGGTTTCGGGTATGGGTAAGTCCACCATTGACAATACGATGGTCACTCATCACGTTCACTAATGAGTTTATGGTCAGTTTATCGGAAAACTTATGGTTTAGGTTGAGATTCCCGATCAGTTTCGAGTATCTATCTTTCACGTAAGTACCCTGTTGGGTAAAGTAATTGCCGCCCAACTTGACAGACGTCCTTTCGTTGGCATTGCTAAACGAGATGGAAGTATTGGTCAGCAAGGGAGTATCGCGAAAGACGATATCTGTCCAATCAGTAAAATGGGGCCATTGTCCGCTTTCAACCTCTTGCTGCGAGGGGTAGTAAACGCCATTGGGCGCAACCGCACCTACGTAGAGTGGAGGTTGCCCGGAATTTACTCGACCTTCGCTATGCAACTGCATCAGCAATATAGGATCTTCATACTGGAAAAGATTGCTCGAAAATCTGGACAAAGTTGTATGGTGGTCTACTTCAATCTGAGAAACTCCAATCCGGGCTTTCTTTGTCGTTACCATAATTACTCCATTGGCCCCCCTTGATCCGTATATTGCAGAGGCAGAAGCGTCCTTGAGTACCTCTATAGAGGCGATGTCATTCGGGTTGATCTGCTTTAGGTTACTAGCATCTCCTATTGGGAATCCGTCCACCACCAGCAAAGGTGTATTTG
>CAYGIQ010000199.1:0-4013 GCA_964349885.1 uncultured Prolixibacteraceae bacterium
GTAATAAGCGTAGGAACCTCAAAACCCTGATCATCTTCAACATTCACCACCTTGGGACCTGCAAAGCCGGTGACCCGGCCACCACCAACACTGTTTAAAAACTTTACCCTATCGCCTATCTTCAACATAACATCACATTTTGATTGTAAAACTACTACATTTTACAGGATGTAGATGAATTTGTACATTTGCCACGCTTTTACACCGTCACTGTTATGCTACCAAATATCCATATAAGCGATTATACCTACAACCTACCTGAGGAGAAAATTGCGGTCTACCCTCTTTCGGAGCGCGACAAGTCAAAACTACTTATATGGAACAACGGAGAGGTATCTGAAATGGTATTCGCCAACATCGATAGAGCGCTACCCCCCAAATCCTTGCTGATTTTCAACAATACCCGCGTAATTCATGCACGTTTGCATTTCCGACGTCCCACCGGTGCCCGCATCGAAATTTTCTGTCTCGAACCTTCAACACCTGCAAACCATCAGCAATCGCTGCAGCAAACCGGCTTTGTTGAATGGAAGTGCCTTATTGGGAATTCAAAAAAATGGAAATCCGGAACCCTAGAACTACCGGTTCATTTAGGCGGAGCGACAATTGTACTAACAGCCGAAAGGATCGAACAGAGAGGAAATGCGTTCATCGTTCGGTTTTCATGGAACACACCCCACTCCTTTGGTGCCTTGCTTGAGGCAGCGGGCAATATTCCAATTCCACCTTATCTCAACCGCGAGGCGGAAGAGAGCGATACAAGCCGTTATCAGACCCTATATGCCAGAATCGACGGGTCGGTGGCAGCGCCAACGGCTGGTCTGCATTTTACCGATGAAGTTCTGGAACAACTAAAAAACAAGCAAATATTGTCGGCCGAACTCACACTGCACGTAGGGGCAGGAACATTTCAGCCAGTAAAGAGCGAACGGGTAGCCGACCACGAAATGCATACAGAAAGCGTGGTGGTAACCTTTGCTTTCTTAAAACAACTTATAGAGCACCAACATCCGGTTGTTGCAGTTGGCACAACCTCTGTGCGCAGCCTGGAGAGTCTTTATTGGCTGGGCGTGCTAATATCCGAAAGAGCTGCAGAGCAATCCACCCTGCATATAGGCCAATGGGATCCATACACATTTTCGGGCGAAATGACACCCATCGAAGCGCTCAGTGCTTTGTGCACATGGATGGATAAACACCACCTTAATTATCTCGAATTTACCACTTCGGTGCTCATCATGCCTGGGTACAAATACCGGATCATACAAGGAATGGTAACCAATTTTCATCAGCCCGAAAGTACCTTACTGCTCCTTATTGCAGCCTTTTTGGGAAATGAATGGAGAGCAGTCTACAACTATGCCCTTCAGAACAACTTTAGATTTTTAAGCTACGGTGACAGCAATCTCTACCTCAAAAATAGAGATTTCTGAAGGCTGCTATGGCCTGCCCTGGTTTTGGAAAGCCACATCTTCGTGCAATTCGCGACTCGAATAGAAGCGCTCCAGCAGAGAGCCATCGTTGACCTCTTTTAAAAGTGACTCAATGGTGTTTCTCGGAACATCGTAAATATCGAGGACAATAAGTCCATCAAGAGAGTTGTTAAACTTGGGATCTACATTAAATCCTGCTATTCGGGCATTGAGCCTGATGTATTTTTTAAGCAACACAGGCAGACCAGCGTTCAACGCATCCACATCGCCTATAACCCGGTCGAGCTTATTTATATCCCCCTCCATACTCTCCATTAACACTTCAAGATCAGGATTCTCGGCACGAAACCGATAGCTGTTGCGTGGCTTTATTTGTTTGGCCAGATTCCAGCTAAAGTGATTGGCCATAATAAACTGAATGATGAGGTCTTTCGAAATATTGGAATAGTTGTTGCTGATGCTCACGGGGCCAATCAGATAGCGAAATTCGGGATGTTTTAACATAAAATAGAGAATACCTTTCCACAACAGAAACAGAGGCATTGGCTTTCTTTGGTAATCCTTAATCACGAACGAACGGCCCAACTCAAGGCTCTGACTCAGAAATGGAGATAGCTGATCCGATAGCTTAAACAGGGTGTGCAGATAAAATCCTCCTTTGCCAAACTGTTGCATAATCTCGTATCCGATGCCCAATCGGTATGCCCCAACAATCTTTCGATTCGTATCGTCCCAAATGAACATTTGGTGGTAGTATAGATCGAATTCATCGATGTCGATGCTAAGATTGGTCCCTTCGCCCACCTCCCGAAAAGTAATTTCGCGCAATCGTCCAATTTCGTACAGGATATTGGGAATAACCCCAGTAGGTACGCAGAAAACATTGTACTCTCGCAACCTGAACAGCAGATATTGTGACGAAATTGCTTCGATCTCATTTTGAATCAACTCCGAAGAGATGGGCTCAATAACGGGTAGAGCAATTTTTGCGCGGCGAAGTGAATAGTTAAAGAAGCGTTTAACCTGAATACGGGCCTCCATTCCATAGGTTTTCGCCCGCAAGTATCGACCAAACTTTTGAACATCAGAGAACTTTTTCTGATCGCCGGGCCTTATGGGGTTGCCAATTCTAATATGGATGGTTTTTGCAGATCGTGGAAAGAACCGTAGCGGAATACGCAACTGATTCAGCGGGCTGTTCAAAAGACCAAAGATGTTCGACGACGACAGGTTTCCTGTTTGAAATAATACTGGAACCACGGGAACCTCAAGCTTTTTTATAAATCGCACTACATCGCTTCGCCATATTTTATCACGCAATACGTTCGACAGGTCGTAGGTTCCTGCTTCGCCCGCAGGAAAGAGGCACAAAAGTCCGCCGTCGCGAACATGCTTAACAGCCCTCTTGAGACCACCGTAGCCCGAATCGTTCGGGCTTCCGGTAAATGGATTAGGTTCTAGAAAAAAATCTGAAACCGGGTCGATTCTTTGAAAAAGCTGACTGGCAATTATTTTGATATCAGACCGCTTACCGCTAAGTAATCGAACCAGTAAGAGTCCTTCCAGTCCGCCGAGAGGATGATTGGAAACCACCACTACCGGTCCACTTTCGGGAATGCGCTGTACTTCTTCCATATCATATTCGGTACGCAGACGCAGCGAAGTTACCAGCGCATCGATAAACTCAAGTCCCTGCTTTCGCGACAATCGTTCAAAAACTCGGTTAACTTTTCGGTATCGCAATAGATACATTAAGAAACGGGCAAAATAGTCGCCTCCTGAAAAAGAATACATCGACCTTCGTCCATTCAAAAATTTAGTATTTACCCATGGCATAGGTTCAGGCTAGATGAATTTTTGATTTTTTTAAATCCGCCCTCAGCTTGAATAAGCGGGTGGATTCAGCTAACAATTTAGGCAAAAAGGAGATGCCAAAATTCGCTCTATCAGAATTTTGTTATTTTCGCCGTATGCTAGATACATCAGGAACACGGCAGTGGCTGCCGACTTCCCGAAAAGAAATGGATGCTTTGGGTTGGGACAATGCCGACGTAATTCTCTTTTCGGGCGATGCCTACATCGATCATCCATCCTTTGGAATGGCCGTTATTGGTCGGCTGCTCGAAGCGGAAGGTCTTAGGGTAGCCATTGTGCCGCAACCCAATTGGCAGGATGACCTACGTGACTTCAAAAAACTAGGTAGCCCAAACCTCTTTTTTGCCGTTACAGGAGGCAATATGGATTCCATGGTGAACCACTATACCGCAAGCCGCCGTCGCAGGTCGGACGATGCCTATACACCAGGAGGGAAGTCGGGTTCCCGGCCCGATTATGCCACTACCGTTTATGCTCGAATACTCCGCAAACTCTATCCCGATGTCCCTCTGATTATTGGGGGAATTGAGGCTTCGCTTCGGAGGGTAACCCATTACGACTACTGGGATGACCGTCTATTTCCCTCCATATTGGTAGATACGGGTGCTGATCTGCTGTTTTATGGAATGGCAGAAAAATCGCTGAGCGAATTTGTTCAACTCGTGCAACGAGGTGTTTCGGTACAAAAGTTAACCAATATTCCGC
>CAYGIQ010000200.1:0-3958 GCA_964349885.1 uncultured Prolixibacteraceae bacterium
CAGTAGTAGAAGCCATCAAAGTTGAATATGAAAGGGTAAGGAACTTATCAAACGATGAACTACGCGATGAGTCGGCCCGCTTAAAGGGTAAAATCAGAGAAACTGTTCAGGCCGAACAAGATGAAATCGACCGGCTAAAATCGGAAGTTGAGGATCTCGACATTCAGGAAAGTGAAAAGGTATTTGAGCGGATCGATAAGCTCGAAGAGGTTATTATTGAAAAAATAGCAGAGGTGCTCGACGAAATCCTGCCTACCGCATTTTCACTTGTTAAAGAGACCGCCAACAGATTTACCCTTAAGGGTCAGGTAGTAGTAACTGCACGTGATTACGACCGGCAGTTGGCAGCTTTTCGGAAAAGTATAACCATTGAAGGGGAAAAAGCAATTTGGAGCAACCGCTGGATAGCAGGTGGCACCGAGATTATCTGGGATATGGTGCATTACGATGTACAATTGTTTGGTGGGGTAGTGCTGCACCAAGGAAAGATTGCAGAAATGGCTACAGGAGAAGGAAAAACCCTGGTAGCCACGCTTCCTGTTTTCCTGAATGCACTTGCCGGACGTGGCGTGCATATTGTAACGGTAAACGATTACCTATCCAAACGCGATGCCGAGTGGATGGGACCCATTTACGAATTTCACGGACTAACGGTAGATTGTATCGATAAGCATCAGCCCAATTCTGAAGCCCGGCGCAATGCCTACAATGCAGATATTACCTTTGGTACCAACAACGAATTTGGCTTTGATTACCTGCGCGACAATATGGCCATCAACCCCGAAGATCTGGTGCAACGGAAGCACCACTTCGCCATCGTTGATGAGGTCGACTCGGTTTTGATCGACGATGCCCGTACACCACTTATCATCTCGGGGCCAACACCACGTGGCGAAAATCAGCAGTTTGAGGAGTTAAAACCTTATGTAGAGAAATTGTTCAAAGCCCAGCGCGAACTGGTATCTACAATATTCTCGGATGCGCGTAAATTGCTAACAAAACCCAATGCTACCGAAGATGAGAAACGCGAGGGTGGTTTGTTGTTGCTTCGCGCACACAAGGGGTTGCCCAAAAATAAGTCTATAATTAAATTCCTTTCAGAAGAGGGTATGCGGGCTTTGATGCACAAAACCGAAAACTTCTACATGCAAGACAACAACAAAAATATGCATGTAGTAACCGATCCTCTCTATTTTGTTATCGAAGAGAAACAGAACTCTGTAGAACTAACAGACAACGGAATCGATTTGGTTTCGGCAGGCATAGACGATCCTTCGTTCTTTATCCTTCCCGATATGGGAGCCCATATGGCAGAGCTGGAGCATATGAAGATTACACCCGAAGAAAAGCTCGAAAAAAAGGATAAACTTTTACAGGATTACGCCGTCAAGTCGGAGCGGGTACATACCATTAACCAACTTTTTAAGGCCTATACCATGTTCGAGAAGGATGTGGAGTATGTAGTCATCGACAATAAGGTTAAGATTGTAGATGAACAGACTGGCCGTATCATGGAAGGCCGGCGCTATTCCGACGGGCTACACCAGGCAATTGAGGCCAAAGAGCGCGTCAGGGTAGAGGCTGCTACCCAAACTTTTGCCACCATCACACTTCAGAACTACTTCAGGATGTACCACAAACTAGCAGGTATGACCGGTACTGCCGAAACCGAAGCAGGAGAATTCTGGGATATCTACAAACTCGAGGTAGTAGTAATACCTACCAACAGGGCAATATCCCGCAAAGATGAAGAGGATCTGGTGTACAAAACCAAACGTGAAAAATACAATGCCGTTATTCTTGCGATCGAAGAGTTAAACAAGCAGGAGCGCCCTGTGCTGGTGGGTACTACTTCGGTCGAAATATCGGAACTATTAAGCCGGATGCTCAAAATGAAAGGCATCCACCACAACGTACTCAATGCCAAACTGCATGCAAGGGAAGCCGATATAGTGGCCGAAGCAGGAAGGGCAGGGATGGTAACCATTGCTACCAACATGGCGGGTAGGGGTACCGATATTAAACTTTCGGAAGAGGTTCGTAAAGCCGGAGGTTTGGCGATTATCGGAACCGAACGACATGAATCGAGGCGCGTTGACAGACAGCTGAGAGGTCGTGCTGGCCGCCAGGGAGACCCCGGTTCATCGCAGTTCTTTGTATCGCTTGAAGATGATCTGATGCGCCTTTTTGGTTCAGATCGAATTTCTGGCATTATGGACCGTTTGGGTCTTAAAGAGGGTGAAGTAATTCAGCACTCTATGATATCGAAATCGATTGAACGTGCGCAGAAAAAGGTTGAAGAGAACAACTTCGGAATCCGGAAACGATTGCTCGAATACGACGATGTAATGAATGCCCAGCGCGAGGTAGTATACAAGAAACGGAAACACGCGCTCTTCGGCGAACGCATTGAGGTGGATATCCTGAATATGATGTACGACTCGGCCGAACATCTGGTCAATGAGTATTATGGTGGCGATGCCTTCGAAGATTTTAACCTCGAGCTAATTCGGCTTATGTCGGTCGAATCGCCGGTGTCGGAAGAGGATTTCAAACGTCTGCCGAACGAAGAGATTGTAGAGCAGATCTATCAACTGATGATTGAATCGTACAACCGGAAGGTGCAAAATATTGCCAAACAGGCTTTCCCCGTCATCAGAGATGTATATGAGAAGAAAGCCCATATCTACACCAACATTGTGGTGCCCATTACCGACGGACGGCGAGTATTTCAGATCATTTGCAACCTCGAAAAGGCTTATCAGAACAAAGGCCGCGAGTTGGTGAAGTCATACCAGAAGCAGATTGTCCTCAATACAAGCGACGAAGCGTGGAAGGAGCAACTCCGCGAAATGGACGATTTGAAGCAGTCGGTGCAGAATGCTTCCTATGAACAGAAAGATCCTCTACTTATTTATAAGTTCGAGTCGTTCAATCTTTTTAAGGTGATGGTAAACCGTGTTAACAAAGACATTGTTTCCACCTTGATGAAAGGTCAGATTCCCGTCCAAAATCCAGATCAGGTGCGCGAGGCTGCCGAAGTGAAGAGGACCGATATGAGCCGCCTTCGAATGCAAAAATCGGATATCCCAACTTCGTCCAACCCCATGGAGGGTGCTCAAACCGACACGCAGCAGCGCTCCCGTCCCGAACCGGTTAGGGTCGAGAAAAGGGTAGGCCGCAACGATCCGTGTCCATGTGGCAGTGGTAAGAAATTCAAACAATGTCACGGATCTTAATTGATTGATTGAATAGCATATATGATTTTATATAAACTATAGGTTATGATTAACGTGCTCAATTTTATCCATTGGGATATCTCGCCCGAAATCATCAGATTTGGAAGTTTTGCGCTTAGATGGTATGGTTTGCTCTTTGCCGGTGGTTTTTTACTGGGCTACGCCATTGGCGAAAAGATGTTGAAATCGGAGGGGGTGAGCATAAAATGGATTGATTCTCTGTTTTTCTATATCATTGTCGCCACCATTGTCGGGGCGCGTTTGGGCCACGTATTATTTTACGGTTGGGAGTATTATTCACAACATCCGGGCGAAATTTTTATGGTGTGGCAAGGGGGGCTTGCGAGCCACGGTGGTGCTATTGGTATTTTGGTAGCACTCTATTTGCACAGCCAGTGGGTTACCAAACGTACGGTGCTTTGGTCGCTCGATAGGATTCTGGTGCCTACCGCCCTGGTGGGAGCTTTTATCCGCACCGGAAACCTTATGAATTCGGAGATCTATGGGGTCGAAACCTCTCTGCCGTGGGGTTTTATTTTTGAAAGAAATGCCGAAGTGGTGGCAAAACACCCTACCCAAATTTATGAAGCACTCATCTATTTGCTTTCATTTGGAATACTTTCGTGGCTATACTGGAAAACCCGCGCAAAGTTCAAACCAGGGTTGCTTACTGGGACTTTCCTTGTTCTTATTTTCTTCTCCCGCTTTCTGATTGAGTT
>CAYGIQ010000201.1:0-3830 GCA_964349885.1 uncultured Prolixibacteraceae bacterium
GATAATGTACTACCTTCTATAGGCTCAAAAGTGTGTCATTTATCATCAAGTTTAGATGGAATCTCTGTTTGCTTACTTGTTGTAATCTCAATTTCTTATAATTATCTCACACATTTTTCATGTTTTTGGCCAATTATTTAGATTTATGTATTAATCAGGTTAGAAATATTAATCAGTCATTTCATTAATATAATTGCCCGCTTAGTCAAAGTTAATCCCCGTGCCTGAAGCCATCCAAAAGACTACGGCATAAACCCACAAAGCCCTCGCGCAAATCCATTTATTCCGTTTCCTTTTGTCTGTTTCATTCACTAAAGTTTTTTGGTGCCTAAGCGTTCAATTAAGCCTTCCCATGCAATTTCATTATACTTGGACTATTAGTCATTACAAAGTAAAGCAAATCAAAGCATAAGAACCTGCTGTGAAAGAATAGCCTAATAATTGATTTACCTTGGAACAGATAGGGACAAGGTCGGGTTTGCTTCGTGTCAAGTCCATATCAAGTTCAAGTATTAATAATTAAAATTTATCGTCATGGGTACAATTAAAAAAGGCATTTTGGGTGGCTTCTCCGGTAAGGTCGGAACAGTCATCGGGGGCAACTGGAAAGGCATAGACTATATGCGGAGTAAAGCTGCCAGTATTTCGAATCCAAAAACAGAAGCACAACTGGACCAACGGGCCAGATTTGGTGCTGCACTCAAATTCTTGCAACCATTAACCTCATTCCTTCGGGTAGGGTTCAAGAATTACGCTGTGAAAAAGACTGCTTTCAACAGCGCTATGTCATACAATCTTAACAATGCTCTTGCAGGAGCTTTTCCTGAATACTTCATTGATTATGCAAGCGCACTGGTATCTCGTGGTTCTCTTCCGGGAGCATTAAATCCCCAGGTTCAAACCACAATTCCGAATCAAATTGATTTTACCTGGCAGGACAATTCGCAGGATTCTACAGCAACACCAAATGACCGGGTATTATTGGTTGTTCTTAATCCTTCTAAACAGAAAGCAATTTCGATTATTGGAGGCAACGAAAGGTCTGTTGGTCAGCAGTCAATTGAAGTACCATCAACATTCGTTGGTGATGAGATTCATTGCTATGTTGCATTTCAGAATTTAAACCAGTCTGTTTTGTCAGACAGCGTATATGTGGGTTCGGTTGGTTTGGTTGATTAATAAATTTAACAGTTTCCTTAAAAACCGCTTTCTTTCCGAGGGCGGTTTTTGTTTTTATCTGCATTGCAGCAACACTTTATGAGTGATTTTAGCTTTGCAGTAAGAAAACCATCAGGATACTTATAGGAGAACCTTAGTTAATTTGTATCTTTCGGTTAGAAAATGTCTAAATGAAAAAACGGTTGCGGACGGATATTCAAAACCTTATAACCTTATAGCTTGCAACCAGTTAAGCTATTTTCAAAAACTAAATTCGACCGCAAAAAAGAAGAAATTAGGGTTGTATAAATTCGTAAAAGTGTTCTGAAAATGTTTACCCTATGTTTACCCCGAAGTCTGTAAAAACAACGAAACCGCCTGATAATCAAGCGGTTTCGTGTTTTAAAAGTGACCCAGCTGGGATTCGAACCCAGGACCCCATCCTTAAAAGGGATGTGCTCTACCAGCTGAGCTACTGAGTCATCCTGATGTGCAATTGTTGCTCAATTGCGGCTGCAAAAGTAGAACAATTTTTTTTCCACACAAAAATTTCCATCTTTAATTTGCATATTTGAGCACCGATCGGGAAAGTTTTACGCAAAGAGGGGTTGTTCATTAGGTTTTTTACAGAATAACCGATTAATTTGTTTTTGAAAGATAAAACCTAATCGGTAAACCAGACTTAAATTGGTTGTATGACCCTGGATGGCTTTATTGTTACCGGGCTTATTGTGCTGATGATATTTGCACTTGCCAAAGAGATGCTACGCCCCGGTTTGGTGTTGTTCACTGCCGCTGGCATTATGATGGCTGTTGGAATCATAAACGCACAGGAGACTGTAGCTGGATTTGCCAACATAGGGATGCTCACTGTTGCCATTCTTTTTTTGGTCAGTGAGGGCATTCGTCAAACCGGCGCCCTCAACCGTTTTGCCAGTTTCTTCCTACCCCGTCGACGGGGCCGTATTTCCCTAATGCTTCCCAGAATAATGTTGCCGGTAGCTTTCCTGTCGGCCTTTCTCAACAATACGCCCATCATCATTATTTTCGGTCCGCTTATTAAAAAGTGGTCTGAGAAACTGAACCTTTCCTCTCAGAAGTTTCTTATACCTCTCTCTTATGCCACCATTTTTGGGGGTATGTGCACCCTTATTGGTACATCTACCAATCTGGTGGTGCATGGTTTGATGCTCGACAATGGAATTAAAGGGTTCAGTATGTTTGAACTTGGAAAAATCGGGTTGCCGGTTTTGGTCATTGGAACTGTTTATGTAGCCATTTTTGGCAACTGGCTACTTCCAGGTGAAAAAATTAAATTGAATTCACGTTCACTCGATAGCCGGGAATATTTTTACGACCTCATCGTTTTAAAGAGCAGTTTGCTCATCGGTCAGGAGCTAAGGGCAGGCCGCCTCAGAGAATTGAAGAACTTGGTTCTTCATTCGGTAGAGCGGGAGGGAAAAGTAATTCAACTGAATGATACCAGCCTTGTCATACAGGAAAACGACATCCTTATGGTGGCTGGGAAATCCGACAGTCTTAATCAGATTCTGACCCTCGAGAGTGTGAAACTGCGCGGAATCGATGAATTGAAAGGCATTATCCCACGATCTGATCTCAGGCAGTACGAAGCGGTTATTGCCCCCCGTTTCCCGGGCATAGGACATACCATCTCCGAATTCAACTTTGTAGAACATTACAAGGCGGTGGTGCTGGCCATTCACCGAAATGGGGAGCGCATCACCTCAAATGTCGGTCATCTGGTTCTCCGGCCAGGCGACAGTCTGGTACTACTTACCGATGACAAATTCATCCGAAATTGGGGCGACTCAAAGATTTTTTACCTCACCTCCTATATTGGACAACACAATACCAACGGACGAAGCCTCAAGCGGTGGATGGCTTTAATAATCCTGTTGCTGATGATTGCCGGTGCGACTTTTGGGAAATATATCCAAACCCCCGGCGAAATCAATTTCGATATGTTTTATTTTGCTTCACTCGCTGCAATATTGATGGTATGGCTTAAAATTATGCCGGCTCAGCAATATACAAAAGCCATCAGTTGGGATATTCTGATAACCATCGCCATGTCGCTAGCCATCAGTAAGGCCATGCAAAACTCGGGTGCAGCCGATTCTCTTGCGCGCACTACCATCAACTTTTCGAAGGGATTCGGACCGATTGGAGTTCTTGCAGCGGTCTATCTGATTACTACCTTCTTTACCGAAATAATAACCAACAATGCTGCTGCTGCACTGGTCTTTCCCATTGCCCTGTCGGCTGCTGCCCAGATGGGCATCGATCCCAAACCACTTTTTGTAGCCATTGCCGTGGCTGCATCGGCTAGCTTCAGCACCCCCATTGGGTATCAAACCAATCTTATTGTGCAGGGTATCGGAAACTACCGCTTTACCGATTACATTAAGATTGGACTTCCGTTAAACGTCATTTCGTTTTTGGTAACAGTTATTTTGGTACCCTACCTCTGGCACTTTTAATCGATTCCACCTTTTCGGTTACCACAAACACCATTAGGAGCATCGAATTCTGGCCTGTCTTTTCAACCAAATACTCTAGCGTTAGGTCTCTAATCATATCCAGAGACCCCTCTTGGGCTGTAAGCTTCCCCTAAATTCGGTCCATTCAAAAATAGAGTTTTAAATATAGGG
>CAYGIQ010000202.1:0-3808 GCA_964349885.1 uncultured Prolixibacteraceae bacterium
CCTCCGGGTTGGGCTGGGAATACTTAACAGCATTCGACACCAGATTGAGTAAGGCCTGTAAAATAAGCAGGCGATCGCCCCATATCGGCAAGGTTGAGAGGCTTGTCCGAAAATCGATTACTCCCCTAATTTGGAAGTCGGTTTCGACATCCTTTATCGCTCGCCGGCAAAGCAAAATTAAATCGAAGGTTGCCGGATTAAAATTCACCTGTCCAGCCTGTATGCGAGAAACCTGCAATACATTGGTAACGTTTTCGCTAAGGTGGCGAGCCTTAGCTGCTATGTTTTCAAGTTTCGAAACAACCTGTTCACGGCTGTACATGTCCCAATAGTTGAGCAGGGCAGATGCCGACATCAGGATTGAACTCAGGGGTGTTTGAAATTCGTGTGAGGCAGTAGATATAAACCTGGATTTTAATTCATTCAGTCCTTTTTCGCGCTCAATACTCTCGCGCAACGATTGTTCAAGACCAATCCGTTCGGTAACGTCACGGGCAGCTCCATAGATTAAATTTTCGACCTTAACACTGTGCCACTCAATGTTTCGGTAATCACCTTTGGAGGTAATGTACCGGTTGGTAAATCCTGCTATCGTGTTCCCATTAATTAAACTTTCAACTGCCTCGCGTGTCGATTCAATATCACTGGGATGAATCAGATCAAAAAATCTTTTCGATCGAATTTGATCCGAAGAGAATCCAAGCAAAACTTCCCATGCTTTGTTGACCTCGATAAACTGACCCTCAAGGGTCGTAATACAGAGTAAATCGAGCGATACGGTAAAGAACTTCTCGAGCTGATCGGTTTTAAACTGGAGGGCGGTTTCAATTCTGACACGTTCTTCGATCTCCTTTTTCAGCAATTGATTGCTGTATTCCAACTCGTGGGTACGTTCCGCTATCTTTTTCTCAAGATTGAGGTTGAGATCGCGTATCTCATTCTCAATGTTTTTGATGTCGGTTATATCCAGCTTGATTGCCAGATAATTAATAATCTGCCCCGACTCGCTATAAATAGGAGAGATGGATACTTTTTCCCAATAATAATCGCCATTTTTCTTTTTATTGAGCCACTCTCCTTGCCATTGGTTTCCCGAAGTAATGGTCTCCCACATATTCTTGTAGGTTTCCTCCCTTGTTTTGTCCGATTTAAATATTCTCGGATTCTGCCCGATGATTTCTTCCATGCTGTAACCCGACGTCTGCAAGACTGAGCTGTTAAAATACACCACATTGGCATTTGTATCGGTTATGACGATCGACACCGGACTCTTTTCTAATGCTATGGAGAGATTTCTGATCTGCTCCTCTGCATTTCTGCGGGCAGTGATCTCCCTGCTGATAATGTTGATGGTCTGCAGTTTGCCTGACTCATCGTACAGGAAGGCAGCATTGTCTTCGAGCCAGATGGTTGATCCGTTTTGGTGCATTGCACGGTAGGAATAGGTATGCCCATGGGCTTGCTTTTCAACAGCATATTGTATCGTTTTCACTACGTCTTTCAGGTCGTCGGGATGGACCAGATTCTGGAGGTAATCGCCAGCAAACAAACTTAGATCGTCATCGTGGTATCCAAGTTGCTTGAGATAACCAGGTGAGACATATACCAATCGGTTTAATTGGTCGAGGACCAACAATCCGTCGCTGGTATTTTCGGCAATAAACCTATATTTTACCTCACTCATCTGAAGGGACTTCTCGGCCAATTTCCGATCGGAGATATCGGTAACAAATCCCTCCAAGAAAAGATTGCCGTCGTTCTCAAAGACAGGTTGTCCCTTCTCCCAAACCCACCTAATGGATCCATTTGCATGCACAATGCGATACTCCAAAAAATAGGGTTCACGGAGCTCCACTGCCTGAGAAACGATTCTTCGCACCATCTCAACATCGGCCGGCAAGATGATTGAGTTAAAGTTTATCTCATTGTTTTGAATCAGTTTTGAAGAGGCATAACCTGAAATCTCCTCAATTCCATCGCTGATGAACTCCGCGGTATAGTCGGCATCAAACCTACAGCGAAAAGCGTATCCTTTGAGGTTGTTCATAAGGGTGGTGAGCCTCCGGTTAGCCTCCTTTAGCTGGGTTTCCTGCTTATACCGCTTAAGCACATTCATCACCATTCGGGTAAATAAGTTTAGGAGAATTGCATCCGATTCACCAAACAGGTAGTGCTGCTGTACTGCATCGAATCCGGCAAATCCCAAACACTCTGAACCATCCATGATGGGAACCGTTATGATGCTTTTAATTCCCTGTGGTTCCAATATCTTTCTGGCAGCATCGTTCTCGCTGAGTGCCAGCACATCATAAATCACAAATGGATTACCCTGCCGGTGGGCTGCAAGCCAATCATGGAGATCATCCACCGGGGTTTCCTTTAAATAGTCAATTTGAGGTTCAATACCCTCGGCACACCACTCATGGGTGTTGCTTGCCGTCATGTTTACAAAATCGTACCTAAAGAGATAAAACCGGTCGGCCCCTAGATATTCTCCCAGATTCTTTAACGATTCGTTGATGCTTTGGTCGACCATCTCCACAGGTAGGTCGATGTAGGTATTAGAGGTTTCAATTAACAGTTGCTGCAACCTCAGCTGTCTATCGCTATTTTGCTGTGACAACTTTAATTCCGTAATATCAACGCTCATGCCACATATCGCCTTCATTGTGCCATCGGATCCATATACCGGAAACTTAGTGGTTGCGTAATAGGTACGCTTACCTTTGTATTCTAACCACTCTTCTACCTTGATGGGTTTGTTACTCTTTTCGACCTGTTGATCGGTTTGTCGGTAGTGTTCAGATACTTCGGAACCATACAATTCCAGATCGGTTTTTCCAATTGCATCCGAAGACATCAACCCGGTAAGCTCAGAAAAGGCACGATTGATTTTAATATAGCGCCCCTCCATATCCTTCAGAAAAATTAGGGTACTGCTGTTTTCGATAATATCCGTTAAGAGCTTTTGGTTTTCGTTAAAGGTAGCCTCCAGTTTTCTCCGCAACGAAAGATCGCGGACCAGGTGTATAATTTGCAGGCCTGATTCGCTTGCATCGCCTATAACGGCTGCGTTCACCTCGAAATAGATGGTTTCTCCCCGAAGATTTTTGGCCTTGTAAGCGGTGGCACCAATTTTATTCCCTAATAAAAGTTCTCGGTAATTATCACCGGCCCGCTGGTTTTCGTTCGATTCTAGAAATCCAAAGACAGACTTTCCGATGAAAAAATCGGAATCTTCGGCTCCATACAGTTCAACAATTTTTGGCGTAACAGTCAAAATTTTCCCATCATCATCCGTAACAATTACCCCATCGGGCAAAATATCCATCAGAGGAGAGAATAGGAGTGACTGGAGGTCTTGGTTTAGCAAATGTAAACCTGAAGAAGGGCTTTCAGGGGAGTTGCCTGCAGCTTTCAACTCGGCGATTTGCCGATCTTTGTCCGCTAGAATCTCCTTTAATCGTTGTATCTCATCCATTGCAGTGTTTGACTGCTGGGTGTTGAAGCTGGATTTTTCATTCATGCGAAGTTGAAAATCAGATAATAAGGTTGTTTGCTCAAAGCTATTGACTTTTTACCCATGCCGGCAACGAGCCACATAAGGTTAATCAGAAAATACTGCAATTCCCTGATTGTATGGAATTTTATCTAAGATAGCAGCTAATCCCCAGTTTTGGAAACTTTTACTCTTCTCGCAGCCACATTTCGTTGAACACTGAATAATGGATGCTTTTTGAACCATCCTCTAAAAAATGAGAATAGGTAACATGAAAGCGCCCGTCGGCACCCTGCACAATAGCCGGAT
>CAYGIQ010000203.1:0-3796 GCA_964349885.1 uncultured Prolixibacteraceae bacterium
GAGTAACAACTGCTATGGTATCGCCTTTTTGAGGGTATGGGAGTTGATGCATGCTTTTTGTTGTGAAATTAATAAATCGGTTGCGAATTTATCGTTGCTGATGCTAAATTCGATACAATTTTAAGCCATTGGCAACAAGAAAGAGCTATCTATACCTTATCTTTGCAACCCTGTATAAAACTTCAGCATGGATCCATTCAAAAGAACCCTAATCACGTCGGCGCTGCCCTATGCTAACGGACCGGTACACATCGGGCATCTGGCCGGAGTTTATGTTCCGGCCGACATCTATGCACGTTATCTCCGCCTTCGTGGAGAAGAGGTGCTGTTCGTGGGAGGATCGGATGAGCATGGGGTTCCCATTACCTTAAAGGCCAAGAAGGAGGGTATAACCCCTCAGGATGTGGTTGATAAATACCATGCTATTATAAAAGACGCTTTCGAGAGGTTTGGAATTTCGTTCGACATATATTCCCGCACCAGTTCAAAGTTGCATTACGAAACTGCTTCCGGATTTTTCAAAAAACTATACGACGACGGTAAGTTTGTTGAACAAGCCTCGGCCCAATATTTCGACGAAGAAAATCAGCAGTTTTTAGCCGACCGATACATTGTAGGAACATGCCCCAAATGCAGTTTCGACAATGCCTATGGGGATCAATGTGAACGCTGCGGCACTTCGCTGAGCCCAACTGAGCTGATCAATCCGCGCTCAATGCTTAGCGGAAATGTTCCGATATTGAAAGAAACCTTGCACTGGTATCTGCCCCTCAATCAATATGAATCGTGGCTGCGGGAATGGATTCTTGAAGGACATCAGGAGTGGAAGCCAAATGTATACGGGCAATGCAAATCTTGGATAGACAGCGGTCTTCTTCCTCGAGCTGTAACCCGCGACCTCGACTGGGGAGTTCCGGTTCCTCTGGCCAATGCACCGGGAAAGGTTTTGTATGTGTGGTTTGACGCCCCCATTGGTTACATCTCCGCCACCCGGGAGCATACCCCGGATTGGGAAAAATACTGGAAAGATCCTGAAACCCGAATGCTCCATTTCATTGGAAAAGACAACATTGTATTTCATTGCATCATCTTCCCTGCAATGTTGAAGGCAGAGGGTAGCTACATCCTGCCCGAAAATGTACCTGCCAACGAATTTCTCAACCTCGAAGGCGACAAAATTTCAACCTCCCGAAACTGGGCCGTTTGGCTGCATGAATACCTCGATGAATTCCCTGGCAAGGAGGATGTATTGAAATATGCCCTCACCGCAAATGCCCCTGAAACCAAAGACAATGATTTCACTTGGAAAGACTTTCAGGCCAGAAACAACAATGAATTGGTTGCCATCCTCGGAAATTTCATCAACCGGGCATTGGTTCTAACAGGTAAGTATTTTAACGGGATAGTTCCCGCGAAACAAAAGCTGACAGCCTTTGACCAGGAGACCCTTGATGGAATTGTGAGAATTAAAGCCGACATTGAAAAGAGCCTCGACAGTTTCAGATTCCGGGAAGCTCAAAAGAATGCCATGGATATGGCCCGGCTTGGAAACAAGTATCTGGCCGACGAGGAGCCATGGCAGGTTATTAAAACCGATCCAGAGCGTGTAAAAACCATCCTCAACATTTGCCTTCAGATTTCGGCCAACCTAACCATAGCGCTGCAGCCTTTTCTGCCAAAAAGCATGGATAAATTGCGACAATTCCTGAATCTGGAAAAGCTTAATTGGCAAGCGCTCGGCAATGCAGAACTTATTAGCGAAGGTCATTTACTGAATCCATCGCATTTGTTGTTCGAAAAGATTGAAGATGCAACCATCCAATTTCAGGTTGATAAACTCCACAACACCCGATTGGCAAACGAACAATCATCCAAACCGGTAGTCACCCAAAAAACGAATATTGTCTTCGACCAGTTTGCCGCTATGGATATTCGCACCGGAACCGTGCTGGAAGCAGAGCGGGTTCCCAAAACCAATAAACTCCTTAAACTGAAGATCGATACTGGAATTGATCAAAGAACTGTGGTTTCGGGCATAGCCGAATATTATACCCCCGAAGAGATGGTCGGAAAACAGATTTCGATATTGGTTAACCTCGAACCGAAATCATTAAAAGGTATTGAATCGCAAGGAATGATTTTGTGTGCTCAGGATCAAAATGGCAAGCTGGTATTGGTTTCTCCAGAGACCAAAGTGGAAAACGGATCGGAGGTTAAATAGATGATCTTTATAACCGGAGCCACGGGCCTTGTGGGCAGCCATCTGCTGCTCGACTTGCTGCAGCAGGGAGAGCAAGTGCGTGCCCTCAAACGCCCTAACTCCAATATCAGACAGGTTCTTAAAACCTTCGAATGGTATACCCCCAATGCTGAGGCTCTGTTTAAACAAATTGAATGGGTCGATGGAGATCTCCTCGACGTCTTTTCGCTCGAAGATATGCTTTCGGGGGTTGAAACCATATACCATTCTGCCGCAGTGGTATCTTTTAGAGCATCGGATCGCAAAGCAATGCTGACCAACAACGTGGAAGGCACCTCAAATCTGGTGAATGCTGCCCTGAGTAAGGGTGTTCGCAAAATATGTCACGTTAGTTCAGTTTCCGCCCTAGGCAAAACTAAAAATGGGGAACACGTTACCGAAGATACCAACTGGATTCCTGGAAAGCAAATTTCGAGCTACTCCGAAAGTAAATTCTTCTCCGAGATGGAGATCTGGCGGGGCATAGAAGAAGGAATTGAATCTGTTGTAGTGAATCCCTCCATAATAATCGGACCAGGCAACTGGCAAACCGGGAGCACTGCCTTTTTTGGTGCTGTGAACCGCGGCCTCAAATTTTATACCGGCGGGACTACAGGTTACGTAAGTGTTCGGGATGTAACTAGGGCTATGGTATTGCTCATGTCGGCTACACATTTTGAAACCATTAAAAATCAACGGTTCATTTTGAGTGCCGAAAATATTAGCTACCGTGATTTTTTCGGAAGGGTAGCCTCGGCGCTGAACAAACCCGCACCCCTCTTATATGCATCACCTGCAATGCTTGGTTTGGCGTGGCGTGCGGCAGGCACATTGGCCATGCTAACCGGAAAATCTCCCCTTGTTACCCGTGAAACGGCCCAAAGCGCAAACACTGTAACACAATTCGATGGCAGCAAAATCAGCAAGCTCACCGGATTTGAATACAGCTCGGTCACTGAAGCCATAGAAATGGCAGCACAGCGTTTTTTAGAAGATCATTCCTAAACCAATGATTTCCGTGCATGGAAATCGGGACTTAAGGTCTAATTGAGATTTCTGAATGGAGGCCAAATCTCAGTGTTTCATTGCGATTAATTTCTCACAGAACTTCGCTCGCAGGCAGAGGTTTCAGCAGAAATTACCGTACCAGAGGGTGACCCATCATGCATGGAAAACAAGCAGCGGAACGTTGGTATGAAAAGCCATTCTACGGGCAATGCTTGGATTAAATATTCTCGAAAACATACTCCTTTTATGGGTGGTTAGCGCGAGAACATCAATTTGGTTGATAGAAATATACTTTTCGAGTTCGGCCAGTATATCGTCGCCATTAATCAGCTGACAATCAAAGGCATGGCTTTTATATTTGTTTTTTAAGATATCCTTCATCCCTTCCAACCGGGCAATATCCCATACAGGCTCTTCGTGCCTACTTACATGCAGACAAGAGATGGATACTCGGTATGGGGCTATTATGCGCATCAGTTTGTCGATGGCTGCAAAATCCTTCTCATCAAAATTGGTAGCGTACAAAATCTTTTTGAAATTTTTGGCAAT
>CAYGIQ010000204.1:0-3783 GCA_964349885.1 uncultured Prolixibacteraceae bacterium
AAGCATCCGTGAAAAATGGATGGTTCGAATTTCTAAACCGCTTACTGGCTTTGGTAATGAAATCGGACAAGCTGGTATGCTCAACGCCTGCCGAAACCACCAGACAAATCCCTCCGGTATCGCTTGTGGGTGTTCCGCACCCTGCCATGTGGTCGGGAGGTGATCCGCAACAATCCCTTTTTCCCGGCAACGAACTGCAAACCGAAGCTCTTCAGAAACTATACGCCATGGCCCCAATTATGCGGGGCATCGAAAGCGATTCGATCCAGCTTGAGTGGTCCGCGCTGCAGAGCAGTGATCATTTCAGATATATGTCGACCCGATGGTTTGAGCACACCCCTGCTGCGCAAATCAATCCTTGGTCAACAGCCCACGAAGCCTTTATCAACTTCATGAACATAGTAAGCGACTTTTCCCAACGCATTGGACCAAAAGGCAAAAATCGGCCTACCAATGAAGCCGTCAAACTCGAACGGAAAGTCAAAAGACAACAGATTCAACTCGAAAAGTATAAGCTAGCCCTGAATAAGCTGAATAAACAAAAAGATAACCCAGCAATAGGGAATTATAAATCAGGAGATTAGCCCAAAAATACTTCGACAGGGCAGAACAAAACCCAATTTAATCCGGTTTATAGGTTCAAGATTCGATTGAACCCGCTATTTTTGCTGCTTTTCAAACAGGTAGTGTTTTTACATTGCCAAAATTAGACATACAACCTATGCGTAAGGACAACATTACCCAATACATACAACCACCCCTTGCTGAGGGGCCCAACTGGAGAAAGTTTGTAGTTGAATCAAATCTACCGGAATCGCTGGAACCACTCAGGGAGCTATCTCGCAACCTATGGTGGGTATGGAATCAGCAGGCACGTGATCTTTTTCAATCGGTTGACCCACTGGTGTGGGAAGAGGTATTACACAACCCCATTCTTTTGTTGGAGAGGGTTAACTACAATCGACTTCTTGAGCTTTCGAAGGATAAGCCCTTCATGAAAAAGATGATTGAAACCCATGCTGACTTGCAGAATTACCTTGCAGCCAGGAAGTCACCAGTTGCCCCTAAAATCGCCTACTTTAGCATGGAATATGGTCTCCACGACAGCCTGAAAATATTTTCGGGAGGATTGGGAGTTTTGGCCGGAGACTACCTCAAAGAAGCCAGCGATGCCAATATCGACCTAATTGGCGTAGGTTTGTTGTACCGGTATGGATATTTCAAGCAGACCATCGATACGGAAGGAAATCAGATTAACAACTATATAGCTGAACGTTTTTCGAAAATCCCGGTGCAGCCCGCCTACGATGCAGAGGGAAACTGGGTTGAGGTAACAGTAGAGTTTCCCAACCGACAGGTCATGGCAAAGGTTTGGCAAGCCAATGTTGGCGCAATCAAGCTCTACCTGATGGAGACCGATCACGATGTAAACGATGAACGCGACCGCTCCATAACCCACAACCTCTATGGAGGGGATAACGAAAACCGGCTTAAGCAGGAGATGCTGCTGGGCATAGGGGGCATCCGGGCATTAAAGAAACTTGGATATCAAAGCGACATTTACCACTGCAATGAAGGGCATGCTGCTCTGATCGGGATTGAAAGAATTGCCCGCTACATCGCTAATGAGAAATTAAGCTTTGCTGAGGCCTCCGAAGTAGTAAAATCATCGACACTTTTTACCACCCATACCCCAGTGCCAGCGGGTCACGACTCGTTCCACAACGATCTGTTCAAAGCCTATATGCACCCTTATGCATCTCGTGTTGGGCTCGAGTGGGAAGAGTTTATCAATCTTGGGAAGACGCATCCCGACGAAGATCACTTCAATATGAGCTACCTTGCCAGCAATCTTTCTCATGGCATTAATGGGGTAAGTAAACTGCATGGAGATGTCAGCAAAGGGGTACTTAAACATTTGTACCGCGGCTATATGGAGGAGGAGATCGACATAGGGTATGTTACCAATGGCGTTCACTATCCTACCTGGACCGCCAAAGAGTGGAAAGAGCTGCATCTGGAATTTTTTGGAAGTGACTTTGCCTCCAACCTGCTCGACTTCGACCGATGGAAAAAGATCTATGACGTGCCATCTGAGCGGATTTGGAAACTTCGTCAGGATTTGCGACTAAAAACCATTCAATACATTCGTCAACGCTTTTCAGATGTATGGATTAAACGGCACGAAAATCCCAAACTGGTTAATGAGATCATGGGGAAACTCAACCCAGAAGCTTTGACCATAGGATTTGCCCGCAGATTTGCCACCTATAAGCGTGCACATTTGCTTTTTCGCGACCTTGAAAGACTCTCGGAAATAGTCAACAACCCCTTAAAACCGGTTCAGTTTATCTTTGCGGGCAAGGCCCACCCAGCCGACAAGATGGGGCAGGATTTGATCAAACATATCGTTGCAATTTCTAAAATGCCCGAATTCAGAGGGAAGGTCCTCTTTGTGCAGAATTACGATATGAATCTGGCCAAAATGTTGCTTCAGGGCGTTGATGTATGGCTCAATACGCCCACTCGCCCGCTTGAAGCCTCAGGAACCAGCGGTGAAAAAGGGGTTATGAATGGTACACTCCACTTCTCGGTACTCGACGGTTGGTGGGTTGAAGGATATCAAAAGGACGCCGGATGGGCATTGCCTCAGGAGCGTACCTTCGACGTTCAGGATCTCCAGGATGAATTGGATGCTGCCACCATCTATGATATTCTAGAGAAGGAGATCATTGAATCCTTCTTTGACCGCAACAAACAAGGAATTCCAGAAAGATGGGTTACCTACATCAAGAACAACATTGCGGAAGTTGCACCCCATTTTACCACCTCCCGCATGATCAGAGATTATAGCGACCGATTTTACCATCCCCTACAAAAACGTTCGCGGTTGGTAAAGGAAAACGACTTTAAAGTTGCCCGCGAGCTTTCGGCATGGAAAGAACAAGTAAGTTCCCTCTGGGAAAACATCGAGGTGAAAGAGATTCAGATTGCCGATGGCGTGACCAATCTTATGCACATTGGTGAAGATCACCCGGCACGTGTGGTAGTCGATCTCAAGGGATTGGCTCGTGAAGACGTAGGCTTGGAGCTATTGGTTACCACCAATGGCAATCAGGTTCCGGTTAAACTCATTCAGAAACTGGAATTTGAAACCGAAAGTTTTGAAAATGGAGTAGCTACTTTCGCGTTGAATGTGCACCTGCAGAACGCAGGAACCTTTAGCTACGGGTTAAGACTGTTCCCTAAGAATCATCAACTCGGGCACCGCCAAGATTTCCGCTATGTGAAGTGGATCTGATTCGATTGTTCAAAGACAACTTGGGCAAAAGGATTCTAGTAGAAGAAGAGCCAATCGCAAGATGGTTTGACATACCATGCCCATTTTTTGGCATTTGTTATTTCATATCGATTCCACATAGGGATGAAATGGCTTTGAAGTTGAATTTTTGACGATTAGTGTTATTTTTGCCATTGCTTTTCTTAACCTGGAGGCCTGTTTCATTTTTAATCGCCTAGTTGGGCATTCGTTGAAGTCACTTTGTCGCTTTTTGGAGGTTGCTATTGCAAGATTTTTACACAGTTTGAAATGCTTGTTGTAGCATTTTGATCCAGCTGGCAACAAAAAATCTTATTGCGAACATCCCCTTTATACATCGGGTAGGGAAAAGCCAATGGATGGTGAAGCGTCATAATATATACCGACAGTTTGACCTGCAGTTGAATGAATGGGATACCGGAATAGTAAAAAACCAGAGCATCAAACAGAACCAATATGGAAAA
>CAYGIQ010000205.1:0-3762 GCA_964349885.1 uncultured Prolixibacteraceae bacterium
CAAAAATAGAGTTAAATTGATTAACCCGCAATTCTTTCGGGTAAGCTACAAAATCTTTTTTGACCCGACTGGTAAGGGCGGCCAGGTCGATATCGGAGGCCTCTCGCACATCGCGAATCCCCAATTGCTTATCGAGAACCTGAATACTATCAGTTAGTCCATCGTAGGCATGATTTGTTACCTCATGGGTCGAAAAAAAGTATTGGGCATCGTCGGGCGAAACCATAAAGTGACTACATATTAGACCAATAAGTTCATTAATTTGTTCATCGGTGGGAGCTTGGGAAACAATTTCGGCGTGGAACAAGCGCCGGCCAATCAGGCAACCCGACAAATACGACAATACCGGATCGGCATGGTTTTGCCAAGCCTTTACAGATCCGAGAATATCGGTGTCGTCTAGTTCCACAAAATGGTGCAGCAATCTTTCGGTTTCCAGCGGTGTTACCTGACCCTCGAGGAATGGCCTAAGGGAGGGCGAGGCAAAAAGTTCGGTTCGAGCAGTTGCCAGTTGTCGTGCCCTGCGAAGAATGCTGATGAGCAGTGCGTCGGCTGCGAGCACCGTTTTGTGGAGATAAACTTGCCAATACATCAACCGGCGGGCAATCAGGAACTTTTCGATCGAATAAACAGCCTTGGCCTCCACTACCAGCTGGTCGTTTTCGATTTCAAGCATTTTGATGAGACGATCAACACCAATTACCCCTTCGGCGACGCCCGTAAAAAAGCTATCGCGGGTAAGGTAGTCAAGCCGATCCATATCGAGTTGACCACTAACCATCTGGTGCAGAAATCGTTTGGGATAATCGCCCCGAAAAATGAAGATGGCCATATCGAGCTGTTGGTTGTGTTGAACATTCAATGCCTCCATCAACAGAATGGAAATCTCCTCATGGCCCAAAGGCATCAAAGTATGCTCCAGAGCATGCGAAAATGGACCATGACCAATATCGTGCAAAACGATGGCAATAGCAGCCGCATCGGCCTCTTCATCGGAAATAGTATGGTTTTTCAGGCGCAAGCTCTCAATGGCCTGTCGCATAAGGTGCAGCGCACCGAGGGCATGCTCAAAACGGGTGTGGTTGGCCCCAGGATAGACCATAAAAGAGAGGCCAAGCTGTTTGATGCGCCTGAGACGCTGCATCCAGGGGTGTTCTATAAGATCAAAAACCAGAGGTGACCGAATGCCGATGAGTCCGTAAACCGGATCGTTGATGATTTTTTTCTTGTTGCGAGAATGTTCCAAAACCGACATACATGAATTACGCACCGGGCAAAGGTACAAAAGTTTAACCTTAAAATTATGGATGCTAACTATCAATGATTTATCGGTGGGATTAGGAGTTGTTAAGGATTTTTTATTATTTTTGTGCCGCATTTTGAGGAAACCTTGAGGTAGGGGGCTTAAGTCCCCTATTTTGTTAGAGCGAATGATAGATAAAGGGCGTATAGCAGAGTTGGTGGGCGAGAAACTGGATGAAAATCTGTTTCTGGTCGACATCAATGTGAGTGCCGGAAATGCCATTCACGTTGAGATTGACAGCCTTGCAGGACTAAAAATCGATGAATGTGTGGCGATTAGTCGGCACATCGAAAGTCAACTCGACCGCGACGCTGAAGATTTTGAATTGCAGGTATCTTCACCGGGCGCCGATCAGCCTTTTAAGGTGGTTCAGCAATACCGGAAAAATGTGGGACGCAACCTGGAAGTGGTCACCCAAAGTGGTGATGTGCATACCGGGAAGCTGACCAATGTAGGAGAATCGAACATAACCGTCGAAATATCGACCAAAGAGATTCCCGAAGGAGAGAAAAAGAAGCGTTGGGTAACCCGTGAGGTTGCCCTTTTGTTTGAAGAGATTAAGAAAGCAAGCGTTGTAATATCATTTAAATAAATCCGGGACCATGGATAACATGAATCTGATAGATACCTTTTCTGAATTCAAAGAGTTAAAGAACATCGACAGGGCCACTATGATGAGTGTTCTGGAGGATGCCTTCAGAAGCGTTCTGGTGCGTCAGTTTGGATCAGACGAGAACTTCGACATCATCATCAATGTCGACAAGGGCGACTTTGAAATTTGGCGCAACCGGGTGGTAGTAGAGGATGGAGAGATGGAGGATCCGATGAAGGAGATTACCCTCACCGATGCTAAGAAAATCGACGAAGATTACGAGGTGGGTGAAGATGTAACCGACGAGGTTAAATTCACCGATTTTGGAAGAAGGGCCATATTGAACCTCAGGCAGAGTCTGGCAGGAAAAATCATGGAACTCGAAAAAGACAATGTCTACACAAAATACAAAAAGAAGATTGGCGACATAGTAACCGGAGAGGTTTATCAGGTATGGAAAAAGGAGACCTTGGTACTCGACGACGAAGGCAATGAATTGCTGCTGCCTAAAGGAGAACAGATTCCATCTGATTTTTTCCGTAAAGGAGACTCACTGAGGGCAGTGGTGGTAAAAGTTGATATGCGGAACAATGTTCCATTAATCATACTGTCGAGAACCTCACCTACTTTTCTGGAGCGTTTGTTCGAACTGGAGATTCCTGAAATTTTCGATGGTCTAATCACCATTAAAAAAATTGTGAGAAGTCCGGGCGAGCGGGCCAAAGTTGCGGTAGAGTCTTACGACGAGCGCATCGACCCGGTGGGCGCCTGTGTAGGGATGAAGGGATCGCGTATTCATGGCATTGTTCGTGAGTTGAGAAACGAGAACATCGATGTTATCAACTTCTCGCCCAACCTGCAACTTTTCATCAAACGGGCATTGAGTCCGGCCAAAATAACCTCCATCAAGATAAACGAAGCCGAAAAGAGTGCAGAGGTATTTTTGCAACCCAGCGAAGTTTCGCTCGCCATTGGAAAGGGAGGTCTCAACATCAAACTCGCCAGCCAGCTAACCGGTTACGAGATCGATGTATTCCGTGAAACGGCCGAGGATGATGAAGATGTGAACCTCGATGAATTCACCGACGAAATTGAAGGCTGGATTATAGATGCTCTGAAAGGAATCGGCTGCGATACTGCCAAAAGTGTTTTGGCGATGACCCGTGCCGATCTGATCAAGCGCACCGACCTCGAAGAGGAGACCATCGACGAAGTATTGCGCATATTAAGGGCTGAATTTGAATAATCAGGCGAGATGCCCAGATTTTAGAGAAAATACAACAGAGCATAACAAAGCAATTCAAACTGATTTTCAGCAACGTCAGGGAAAAAGAAATAATTAAATACAATTTATGGTTGCAGGCAACGCACAACGATTAAGTAAACTGGCCAGGGAGTTGAATGTAGGCATTCAGACCATTGTCGAATTTCTGCATAAAAAAGGATTCGAAATTGATCCGAATCCCAACACCAAAATTTCGGAGGAGATCTGCAAACTCCTGGAAAAGGAGTATAAGAGTGACATCAATCTGAAACGGGAATCGGAACTGATCACCATGCGTCAGCAACGGGTGCGTAAAGAGGCAATTTCGATCGACGATGTTTCAAAATCGGAAGATACTGAAGAGTTGTTCGACGACAATCAGATCGAACTCTCCGACCTCAAGAAAACGGCTGCCGCAGCATCCGCTGCCCCTGTCAAGGCTCCGGAAACCAAGCCTATAGTTAAACCGGAAGTCAAACCGGAAGACCCCCCTCGTGAGCCTCTGCTCAAAGGCCCCAAGGTTATAGCAGAAATTGATTTGCCTGAGCAAACCACAAAGGTAAAACAAGAGACAAAACCAGAGTCCGAGCCCGAGGTTAAGGT
>CAYGIQ010000206.1:0-3719 GCA_964349885.1 uncultured Prolixibacteraceae bacterium
ATATTGTTTAACCACCGGAGGTCCGGTGGTTTTTTTTTGCCCAAAAGTTCCAACTGAGTTATACCTCTCTACGGACCGTTACCCAGATGTTCTCAACAAACCTTATTCTAGATTGATGTTGGTATTTTCGCCAGAAAATAGCATGGCTGTTTCAATCAATGCCAAATGGGAATAACCTTGTGGGAAATTCCCCAATAACCTTTTGGATTGGAAATCGATATCCTCGCTATACAGACCCAGATGGTTGCTATAACTCAGAAATTGATCGAACAGTGTTTTGGCTTTATTTTGTTGCCCAATTTTATACAATGCTTGAATCATCCAAAGGGTGCAGATCGTAAACGATGAAGTAGGCTTTCCAAAGTCGTCTTTGTTTCGGTAGCGGTACATTAATCCGTTTTGCATCAGTTCTTTTTCGATGGCATTTACTGTTTTGATGTACCTTTCATCACTTGCAGAAGTAAATCCAAAATTTTCCATGAGCAAAATGGAGGCATCGAGGTCGTCGAAACCATAGGCTTGGGTGTATGCCTCGCGCCGATGGCTCCATCCTTTGTTTACAATGTCTTGGTTAATCTTGTTACGCAACAAAGTCCATTTATCCAGGTATTCGTTTTGCTTTAGCAGCGCTCCAACTTTTATGGCCCGGTCTATTGCCACCCAGCAGAGTAGTTTCGAGAAGGTAAAATGACGCTGTTCGGTTCGAATTTCCCAGATTCCCCGGTCGGGTTTTTGCCAGTTTTTTTCAACAATTCTTACTACGCTTCGGGTTATGGTCCAAAGTTCCTCTCTGATCTGCAGTGTGGTATCGAAAAGCTTAAATTGTTGATGAATAACATCCATGAGAATGCCATATATGTCGTGCTGTTTCTGCTTGTAGGCGGCATTCCCAATTCTTACAGGTGCACTGTTTTCGTATCCTGATAGGTGAGGTAGTATTCTTTCGGTTAGATTTTTTTGCCGGTTGATGCCGTACATGATTTGTATCTTCTCGTCTTTGTCTTCTATCAAATCGATGATATAATTCATGAAGCGCTGTGCACTTTTCCAGTGGCCAATTCGGGTCATAACCTTGATAACCATCGAGGCATCGCGCAGCCAGCAAAATCGGTAATCCCAGTTTCTTATCTCCCCGATGGCTTCGGGCAGCGAGGTTGTAATTGCAGCCAATATGGCTCCTGTTTTGTCGTAGGTAAGCAGTTTAAGTACCAGTGCGCTTCTGGCAATTTCTTCATTGTGAAGTTTGAAATTGAGTGTTTTTTCTGACCAGTTAAACCAATAAACTTTGGTTCTCTGCATTTTAAGGTAGGCCCTTTCGAGGGTTGGCGGTTGCAGTTTCTGGTTGTAGCTGATGAGGAAGAAAAGGTCTTCGGTAATCTCAATTTCACTGCCATCCAGAACTTTGCTTTTGTTGGCGTTGGTGTATAGATAGAGTGAGTCGTATACACCTTTTTCTGTTGTGCTTTTGATGAATCCAATGCGTTCGCGGTTCGTGGTTGGATGCTCGGCGTATTCCAGTCTGGGATTGTATTGAATAGAAAATTTAGGTTTGCCTTTCAGTAGTCTGAAATAACGAATTAGATCGGGTGGGGCATACATTTTCCCGACATCATCGTTGTAGCGATAGCGGGGCATAAAGTCGATGACTTCAAAATGGTTGATTCCATCGTTGATGTCGGTAACGAGAAGATTGGTTCGAGCGATGTATTTTTGTTGCAACGTATATTGGCTCTCCAATACCAAAGCAAATGTTCCCCCACGTTCTTGATCCAGCAAGGATGCGAAAACTGAAGGTGCCTCAAAGGTTGGCAGGCATAGCCATTCGATGGCGCCATTTTTTGAAATGAGGGCTGCACTTTTGCAGTTTCCAATGATACCGTAGTCTAAATTGGTCAAAATATGGTGGTTTTTGCTTAATTTTTATTAATATGCAAGTTAAGCAAAACTCCCACATTATGAATAAGTTCATGATTGTATCCAATCGGTTGCCCCTTCAGATAAGTTTATCAGGCAATCAAATTAAATCGGAACCCAGTGTAGGCGGATTGGCCACAGGCATGGTAACCGTTAAAGAGGCATACCAAAGTCTCTGGGTGGGCTGGTCAGGAATCGACCGCGATTCCCTGGGTTCGGCCGAGGCAAAACAGGTCGATAGCCTCCTTACGGAAGCCGGCTGTATCGATGTTGCACTCAGCGATGAAGAGGTTGCACTTTATTATGAGGGTTTTAGCAACAAGACCATTTGGCCGTTGTTTCACTATTTTTCGCAGTTTGTTACTTTTGAAGAGAATCAATGGGCTGCTTATCAGGATGTTAATCAGAAGTTTGCTGAAGTAGTATTGGCAAACCTCGACGGGGTCGACCGGGTATGGATACACGATTACCACCTTTTACTTTTGCCCGGCATGGTTAAGGCGCAACGGCCGGATGTCACCATTGGGTTCTTTTTGCATATACCTTTCCCATCCTATGAACTGTTCAGAACATTGCCATGGCGTAACGAGATTATAACTGGTATGTTGGGTGCCGATTTACTCGGCTTTCACACCTTCGATTACGAACGCCATTTTATGAGTTCTGTTCGCCGATTGCTTGGGTACGACATTCAGATCAATCAGATTAGTTTGCCCACCCGTCATGTAAAAGTCGATAACTTTCCAATGGGCATCGATTACGATAAATATTGGAATGCCGCAAAACATTCCCATTCCATGCCTGAAAATCCGGCTTCGGATGTCCGTAAGGAATTGATGCGTTACCGCGACGACCATCCCAATTCGCATTTCATCCTTTCCATAGATCGGCTTGATTATACCAAAGGGCTGATACACCGATTGAAGGCCTTTGAATATTTTCTTGAGAACAACCATGCGTACCGCCAAACCGTTTCTCTAGTGCTGTTGGCGGTTCCTTCCAGAATTGGGGTCGATCAGTATCAGCAAATGAAGAGTGAATTGGATGAAATTGTTGGTCGGATCAACGGGGCATACAGTACTTTTCAGCATACCCCGGTTTGGTATTTTTATCGAAGCCTTCCGTTTAAAGATTTGGTTGATCTATACAGTGTATGCGACATTGCGCTCATAACGCCCATAAGGGATGGAATGAATCTGGTCGCTAAGGAATTTGTCGCCTCCCGAATTGACGGCACTGGGGTCCTCATTTTAAGTGAAATGGCTGGTGCTTCGAAGGAGATGAGCGAGGCATTGTTGATCAACCCCAACGATAGAATGCAAATGGCTTTGGCCATCAAAACTGCTTTGGAGATGCCCATCGAAGAACAGAAAGAGCGCATACAGATCATGCAAAAGCGGTTAAGTCGGTACAACATCCATAAGTGGGCTGGAGATTTTCTGCGCAGCTTGGAGCATGTTCGGATCCATGAAGAAACCTGGCAGGCCACTAAGCTTAATCCTACATTGCGGAATCAATTGATGATCGATTTCTTAGATGTCGAACGCCGGGCTCTGTTTTTAGATTATGACGGAACACTAACAGGGTTTAGGTCAAATCCTGCACAGGCAGCGCCTGATTCTGAATTGTACGAACTGTTCAGGCAGCTGACTTCAATGGCTGGAAATCAAGTTATTGTTATATCGGGACGCGACAAAGAGACGCTCGAAAAGTGGTTTGGTGCCGAGGACGTAACCCTAGTGGCTGAGCACGGGGTTTGGATTAAGGAAAGAGGCGGGGAGTGGCAAATGTCGGAGGCGTTAGAC
>CAYGIQ010000207.1:0-3699 GCA_964349885.1 uncultured Prolixibacteraceae bacterium
ATATTCCTGAATTCAGGAATCCAAGGGTGCTTACGGGTTTTAAATACGGCGATACCACATGGACATCGGTACCCGCTGCCCGCGAAATTACCATTAGGCACTTGCTCACCCATACCTCAGGTTTGGGATATGGAATTATTGACGGTGATGAACGTTTTAAAATGATCTATCAAAAAGCCGGGATAACAGATCTTTTCACAACACAACGGGTTACCATAGAAGAGAGTGTTAAGAAATTGGCCACATTGCCGCTGCACCATCATCCAGGCGAAAAATACACTTACAGTGAAGGACTCGACGTTTTGGGATATTTTGTTGAGGTTGTATCGGGTATGCCTTTTGACCGGTTTTTAAGGGAACGTCTGTTCGATCCGCTTGGAATGCATGATACATGGTTCTATTTGCCAACAGAAAAGCATGGGCGGCTTGTTACCGTTCAAAAACCTGAAGCTGGGGAATGGGTGGCCTTCCCAGAAACATTCTACGATACCGAATACCCTAGGACCGGAGCCATGACATTTTTTTCGGGAGGTGCCGGACTATCGAGTACGGCGCGCGACTATGCCACTTTTCTGCAGATGTATCTCAACGGTGGAGAACTAAACGGAATCCGATTTCTCAGCCGGACGACCATAAATGCGATTATGGGTAACCAAACCGGGAACTTGTTTGGAATGCCTGCCAAATATTACGGACTTGCATTTGGAATCGTTACTTCCGAGGGGGAGGCCTTTGGAGGGATAGGAAGTGAGGGAACCTTTGACTGGGGCGGATACTTTAATACCCAATATTTTGCCGATCCCCGGGAGCAATTGATTGGGGTATTGCTAAAGCAGACCCAGCAAACCACCGGCGATGATACCGGTTGGAAATTCAGAATTCTTGTAGGACAGGCAGTTGACGATTAATATCAAGGGTTACTTGACCTTAAAGTCGAGTAGCTTCTCCTCACGCAGATAACCCTCGAGTTGGTCGCCCGGCTTCACCTGACCCACCCCCGCTGGGGTACCCGTATAAATTAGATCGCCGATTTTAAGCGTTACAAACTGCGACACATAAGATACAATCTCATCAAAGCCAAAGATCATTAGGGCCGAATCGCCCTGCTGCACCACACTGCCGTTGATATCGAGCCTGAAAAGTATGTTTTGCAGGTCGGGGAAATCAGCAACCGGAACAAAGGTATTCGACAAAACAGCTGCTCTATCAAACGCCTTGGCCTTTTCCCATGGCAGTCCCTTTGATTTCAGAACATTCTGAACATCCCGCGCGGTAAAATCAATACCCAAGGTTACAGCATCATAGTACCGATGCGCAAACTTCTTCTCGATGCCCTTGCCCACACGTGAAATACGCAACACAAGCTCAATCTCGTGGTGCACATCTTGGGTCCATTCAGGAATATAAAAAGCATCGTTGTTGCGCAACAGGGATGAATCGGGTTTCATAAAAAAAACAGGCTCCTCAGGAACTTCATTGTTCAATTCACGGACGTGTGCCACATAGTTTCTGCCTATGCATATAATTTTCATATACAGCAGGTTAATTTAAGTTGTTTGGTAATTTACATTAAGCCGAATTCTCTTTCATCCGGATATAGATTCGAGTAAGCACCTTTTTTGTATACAACGGGAAATCACCCCCCATTATCCATCCATAATAGCCCTGTTGCTCCCGCAGCACTTTCTCGACTGGTATGCCTTTGTTTTTGCCAAAATTAAAAACTTCCACATCATTCTCGTCGTAAACAATTCGCCCCAAATAATCGACATTTCTATCGTAGCCCGAAAACTGACAAAGCATTTCAACATCGTTTACAACAGGAGTGGATACTTTACCTCTATTGTCTTCGTATTCTACACCCTCATAGCGTTCAATTTGGGCTTTTAAAACTTCGTAGGTGGCGCGGGTGTCGGCCATTGCACTGTGGGCATCGACCAATGTTTTATCGCAGTATAATTTATAGGCTGCAGCGAGGGTTCGCTTCTCCATTTTGTGAAAAATAGCCTGAACGTCGATAAACTTTCTTTTCTTGAAATCCACATCAACCTCGGCACGTAAAAACTCCTCGGCCAGCAAGGGTATGTCGAATCGGTTGGAGTTGAAGCCTGCCAAGTCGCACCCTTCCAGAAAGGCTGCTACATTTTTGGCAACCTCACGAAATGCGGGTGCATCTTTAACGTCGGCATCGGTTATGCCATGCACATTGGTAGAATCCTGAGGAATTGGAATGCCCGGATTAATCCGCATCATCTTCTCTTCCTCACTGCCATCGGGATGAATTTTTAGCAGCGCCAGTTCCACAATCCGATCGCTTGCCACATTGATACCGGTGGTTTCGAGATCGAGAAAAACCAGTGGATTTTTAAGTTGAAGGCGCATACCTAAGGTTATTATGTCTATAAGTGGTTGTTGAAAAAAGACAGGGTTTTCTGCCTAGCAATTTGCCTTGCTGTGCAGAAAACCCTGTCCTATGCTTTACACAATAGTTTAAACATTTATCATCATGGGCATGAGCAGCATCAGTACATCCTCGGCTTCATCCTCCCGTTCAACCGGAAGCAACAGTCCAGCCCTAGAGGGATCGCTCAATTCGAGTCTTACCTCTGTCGAGGGTATATTGGATAGGATTTCCAGAAGGAATGCCGACTTAAAGCCAATTTCCATCTCATCGCCCTCATAATCACACTGCAGACGTTCAACCGCAGAGATGGAGAAATCGATGTCCTGTGCAGAAACCACTACCTGGGTGCCGGTAAGACTCAATTTGACAAGATTGCTGGCTTGGTTGGCAAAAACTGAAACGCGTTTAACCGTATTGTACAACCCAAGCCGATCGATAACCATCGCATTCGGATTTTTTGTCGGAATTACAGAGTTGTAGCTGGGATAATTGCCTTCAACCAAACGGCAAACTAAGTGGTAATTGCTCAACGTGAAGAAGGCGTTTTTGTCGGTAAATTCAAGCTTAACATCGGCATCTTCTTTGGCCAATAGACCCTTGAGCAAGGCCGCCGGTTTTTTGGGTAAAATGAACGACTCTGTAATGTCGGACTTAACATCCAATCTGCGATACCTTACCAGTTTGTGGGCATCGGAAGCCACGAAACTCATAAAATCGGCATTGAGTTCAATGAATATGCCATTCATAACCGGACGAAGTTCATCATCGGCTGTTGCAAACAATGTTTTTTCGATTCCTTTCAGCAACGACCTTCGGTTTACCATAACCGTAGCTGCCTTTTCTGGATCGACTTGTGGGATTTTGGGGAAATCCTCGCCATCCTGCCCTACGATGCTGTATTTACCATTCTCGGAAAAGAGCTGAATGCCAAATGAAGATAGGTCTACCTGAAAGGTAAGTGGCTGTTCGGGAAACTCTCTGAGGGTATCGATGAGCAACTTGGCGGGAATGGCTATAACCCCTTCTCCTTCAAGATTATCAAGCTCAATAGTGGTAACCAGAGTCGATTCAATGTCGGAGGCCGTAATCTTAAGCATGTTGTCTGCAATCTGAAACAGGAAATTGTCCAGAATGGGCATGGTGCTCTTGCTACTGATTACCTTGCTAATGGCCGTCAGATGGCTAAGCAGATCGGAACTTGAAACAACAAATTTCATATGTATTCTCTATTTTGTTTTATTTTTTTGAAACTGATAACAAAGACGCTTCATTCTGGCGATTGTTAAGCTAATATC
>CAYGIQ010000208.1:0-3690 GCA_964349885.1 uncultured Prolixibacteraceae bacterium
TGCGGTTTGTGCCCAATACCCGGGCGAGGCCCGGAAGGGTCAGATCACGGCGGGTAAACAACTCTCTGCTTTCCATAATTTCTTTCAACTTCACACCCAACGCCTCCAGATTTTGGGAAGTAACAGTTTCGGGCTTTTCACTGTTGGTATAGGGCATTTGCAGAACAGGATAAATATTGGTTTGCGACTGGCCATAATACCCAATAATCCAAAAGAATAGAGCCAACAACAAATGGCTAAATTCGGCCAGATGTGGATGGTTGGTTGCAAAAGACCGCGATAATGTAAAGTACAGAAAAGCCGACAGCAGGGTCAGTAGAAATGCAATCCTATATATGGAAAACCATCTTACATCGGCACTTTCGGTATTGGAGAAATAGTGTTCGAGGGCCTTTCGGTGTTGCCTTATTTTGCGGTCGGTAAGCCAGAAGTAAAGAATGGCCGTAAACAAAAAATACTTTCTTAAATAGGTATCGAGTAGTGCAGCACTTCGAATGAGTCCCTCACCGCTGCCACTTTTGGTAAGCAGGTAAGCCGACCACTCAATGCGATCGCCGGGTTCCATTATAGCATAATGCAATACAAGCGCTAATAGGGCATGGATGCCAGGCGAAAGCAGGTGTCTGAACCATAAAGAACCCTTTAATGGCTTTTCGCTTGTAAGGCTGCTGATATAGAGATGAAACAGTGGGAAAAGAGCAAGTGTAAAAAACACAGCCGGCACATAAACCCGCATAAACATGGTATAGTCGAGAAAATAGACCGAGGCACTGGCAAACAGAGCCATAGAGGCATCGAGCAGAAATAGCAAAAGAGGCAATTTAAACAACGTTCTGCTTGAGGCAATTGACGCCGCAGTAGTTAAGGCCCAGAAGAGCGAAATTAACAGCGGTGAAAAAACCAGCAATGCCTTTAGATTTTCCATTGTGGAATTGTCAAATCGTAAAAAATATATTAAACACCTAAATCAAAGAAGATTGCAGTCGTTTGCTTTTGACGAATTGACAACAATAATACCCAAAATGCCGTAACTTTACAAGTAACAAAACCACTTATCTTATACTACTTCTAAACCAAAACTTATTACCATGAAGAGATTCTCGCTTTTTGTCTTAACCTTAACCTTCCTCATGGTGTTGTCGGTATTCACCACACAGGCACAGGAAAAAAAAGAAAAAAATCACCTTAAAGTATGGACCGTAGGAATTGGTTCTAAGAGTACCAAGTTCCGCGAAGCCATTCAGACTTCCCAGTCGGGAGGAGACATCTGGAACTCCTGGACACTCGCCTTTGGGCACAAATCATACCGCATCAATTCCGAGAAGTTGCTTTCGTTTGGACTGTTTACCGGATCTGAATTTGAATTTAATTTTCCCAGTCAATTTAACTTCTCGCCCAGCGAGGGCACCATCATATTCCCTATGATAGGTTGGGATATTTTTCAGATTGGTTTGGCTGCCGGAACCTCCATAGGGGGCATGTCTCTGGTTGGCCACGTGGGGGCTGGTCTTACCAGTTTTCTGGGAATGGTTCACCACGATACCATCGATATGAACTATGCCTGGTTGGGGCTTGGGGGAACACCCAATCTTGGTGTTCGTCTTTTCCTGTCGGACCGACTAAGCATAGGATTGACCCATCGAATGGGCAGTGTCAAAACCAACCATTACATAAACGGTGAGAAAATTCTGGATACCCCCACCGACTCCAGCATGAGTAGCTTTCATCTAACGGCATCCTTCTGAGCACAAGCCAATCTGGAACCATTTGCCAACATTTCACCCCTGTGGGTGCGCTGCAATGTGCAGCTCGATGGAGAACTAGGGTCTGAACTTAGATGATAGGCTTGGGCAATATGTTTGTGTCGTGCATATTCGATACAAACCGGTTTATTGCCCCAGATAGAGAGGACCATCCGGACCAAGTGGCAATCCAATCAGCATCCATACAAAGAGCAAGAGCATCCAGGTGACGGTTAGCATCAAGGTATAAGGAAGCATTGCCGAGATTATGGTGCCCATGCCATATTTTTGATCATATTTTTGGGCGAAGGTCACAATTAGTGCGAAATAACTCATCATCGGAGTAATCAGGTTGGTAACCGAATCGCCAATGCGAAAGGCCGCCTGTGTTAAACCCGGGTGGTATCCGAGCAACATCAACATGGGTACAAATACTGGTGCCATAATGGCCCATTTGGCCGAGGCACTGCCCATAAACATGTTGATGAACGCCGATAGCAACACAAAGGCCAGAATTAGAGGTATTCCGGTAAGCCCAATGCGGGTAAGCAATTCGGCACCATTAATGGCCACTACCAACCCAAGGTTGCTGTAGCTAAAAAAGTAAACAAACTGGGCTGCAAAGAAAACAAGTACAATATAACCGGCCATCCCCCGCATAGATTGAGTGATGTGCCCAATAACATCCTTATCGTTTCTGATATTCCCCATTACAATGCCATACAGCAGTCCTGGAATCATAAAAAACACCAAAATACCTATTATGATTCCGTCGAAAAATGGAGAGTGCAGCACCGAACCAGTTGCCGGATTGCGAAGTAAGCCATTGGAAGGAATAATGGAAACTGCCAGCAACACGGTTACGAGCAGGAATCCCCATCCTGCATACCGAAGTCCACGTTTTTCGAGCGGAGTCAGTTGCTCAATTGGGATCCTCTCTGCGGTTCCCTCATACCTTCCAAGTCGTGGTTCCACCAGCCGGTCGGTTATCCAGGTACCAACACCCACTACCAGAAAGGAGGAAACAATCATAAACCAATAATTGACCGCAGGATTGATTACCATTTCAGGGTCGATAATTTGCGCTGCGGTGGTTGAAAGACCCGACAAGATTGGATCTACAGAACCAATCAAAAAATTTGCTCCAAATCCACCACTTACGCCGGTAAAGGCGGCAGCTAGTCCAGCTATGGGGTGTCGCCCCAAAGCATGAAAAATCATTGCCCCAAGGGGTATGAGAACCACATAACCCGCTTCGGATGCCAATCCGGAAACAACACCCGCCAGAACAACAGATGCAGTTATCAGTTTTTTGGGAGAACTGAGTACAAGCGATCTAATCATAACCGTAAAGAGGCCCGATCCTTCTGCCACTCCCAGACCAATCATAACGGCCAGTACATATCCAAGGGGAGGAAACTTAACCAGATTATCCACCATACTTACGTAAATCCAACGGAATCCATCGGCACTCATCAGGTTCTTAACCGAAATTACTGAACCGTTTACCGGATGAATGGCTTCGTAACCCATAGCCGATGTAAACCATGAAAGAAGCATCACCCCTACTGCCAGCATTCCGAAAATGGTAGCCGGGTGCGGTAATTTGTTTCCAAAAACTTCAATCATATCGAGCGACCGTTGAAATAGACGGCCTGCAGTGGTTTGCGTAGAGGTGGTTTTCTCCATAATTTGAAAGGTAAAGTTCCAAGGAACTGGTTCAATGCTGGTAAAAGACGGACCAACGTAAAAGGTTCCGACTCGCAAAATAAACCAATTTATCCCAAAAGATAGCCGACGGGGCAATCCATTTGATGGAAAGCAAGGGGACACATCTCCAAGCCGACGATGGAGAATTTGCTATATTTGCAGGGAGCGACCTGCTTTTTGCCAACATTTCATGTTTTATTGGGCATGAAGAGATTTGGGTTAAAGGGCATCATAACAA
>CAYGIQ010000209.1:0-3621 GCA_964349885.1 uncultured Prolixibacteraceae bacterium
TTACTATGAAAGTAGCTATTGTTGGTACAAGTGGAGCCGTCGGACAAGAGTTTCTGACCGTGCTGCAAGAGCGGAACTTCCCGCTCGATGAACTGGTATTGTTCGGATCGGCCAGAAGTGCTGGAAAAGTCTATGATTTTATGGGTAAGAAGCTTGTAGTTAAAGAGTTGAAGCACAACGATGATTTTAAGGACATCGACATTGCGCTAACATCGGCAGGGGCTTCCATTTCGAAGGAGTACGCCGAAACCATTACCCGATACGGTGCTGTTATGATCGACAACTCGAGTGCCTTCCGCTACGACGATGATGTGCCTTTGGTGGTACCTGAGGTGAATGCTGCCGATGCACTCAACCGCCCGCGCAACATAGTAGCCAACCCCAACTGCTCAACCATTCAAATGGTGGTAGCCCTAAAGCCTATTGAAACACTGTCGCACATCACCCGAATCAGGGTAGCCACTTACCAGGCAGCGAGTGGAGCCGGAGCACAGGGTATTGCTGAACTGGAGCAACAGATGAAGGAGATTGCCACAGGAGAGGCGCCTACCATTTCCAAATTCCCATACCAGCTGGCGATGAACATTATACCCCACATCGATGTATTCCTCGACAACGACTACACCAAGGAGGAGATGAAGATGAACTGGGAGACCAAAAAGATTATGCATTCCGATGTAGAGGTAAGTGCAACCTGTGTGCGCATACCTGTAGCCCGCGCTCACTCGGAGGCCATCTGGGTGGAGACAGAGCAACCCATCAGTGTGGAACAGGTGCGCAATGCATTTGAGAATGCCGAGGGGATTACCATGGTCGATAAACCTGCAGAAAAGCAGTATCCAATGCCACTTTTCGTATCGGGCAAAGACGATGTATATGTAGGTAGGCTCCGCAAGGATATATCGGTTCCAAACGGCATTACATTTTGGTGTGTAGGCGATCAGATCAAGAAGGGTGCTGCCCTCAATGCAGTTCAGATAGCTGAATATCTGCTAAAAGAAGATCCTACATTCAGAAAATAGTCGCCGATTCGGGTTTAACGTTGGGAATGGGTCACCGGTTTTTAAGCCGAGAGGAAGTGGTTCTTAGTGCCCAGCCCTTCCTATTAGAGCAGGTAAATGCCTTTTCTGATATTGTTGTTCGGGCCAAATTTAATTGGCTGCCGATTAGTCCTCCAGATCGTCGTCTGTTATATATTCGTAAAGGAAATCGTTGAATGGGAACCGCTCCATGTGGAGGGTCTTTACTTCTTTGTAGAGCAACGATTTAAACTCCTCGGCATTGGTCTTAAACCTGGCCGAAATAAAGAGAGAGGGTGAGTTGTGACGACCCATCCAAGAGTTTTTCCAGTCGTCGAGGGTTAGATTTTCGCGGCTGGAGGGAGTAAGGTCGTCGTCTTCTTTTTCGACGTAGGTAAATGCATCGATTTTATTGAATACATAAAAGGTGTTTTTGTCTCCGGCACCTATCTCGCTCAAGGTACGGTTCACAACCTCAATCTGCTCCTCGAAACCGGGGTGTGAGATGTCGACAACATGCACCAGAATATCGGATTCGCGCACTTCGTCGAGGGTCGATTTGAACGACTCTACCAGATCGTGGGGCAGTTTACGGATAAATCCTACCGTGTCGGCCAAGAGGAAAGGGAGGTTGTCGACCACCACCTTGCGCACCGTGGTATCGAGGGTTGCAAAGAGTTTGTTTTCGGCAAATACATCCGATTTGCTGAGCATATTCATTATGGTTGATTTGCCCACGTTGGTATACCCTACAAGCGCCACCCTTACCATCTTTCCCCGGTTTCGGCGCTGAATGGCCTTTTGTTGGTCTATTTTCTTCAACTGATCTTTCAGTCGGGCTATTTTGTCGAGAATGATTCTTCGGTCGGTTTCAATCTGGGTTTCTCCCGGTCCCCTCAGTCCTATGCCCCCGCGTTGACGCTCGAGGTGGGTCCACATTCGGGTAAGTCTTGGTAGAAGATATTGGTATTGGGCCAGTTCTACCTGGGTTTTGGCGTGGGCTGTTTGCGCTCTGCGGGCGAAAATGTCGAGGATGAGGTTGGTACGATCGAGTACTTTGCATTGCAATATCTTTTCGATGTTGCGCAGCTGTGTGGGAGAGAGTTCATCGTCGAAGATAACGGTGTCGCTCTCTGTAGCTTTAACAAAGTCGCCAATCTCCTGCAGTTTTCCTTGACCCACAAAGGTAACCGGATGGGGGCGGTCGAGACGCTGCATGAATTTCTTCAATACAATGGCACCGGCAGTATCGGCCAGGAAGGCCAATTCATCGAGGTATTCGTTTGCCTGACGCTCATCCTGGGCGGAGGTAATAAGACCTACCAGTACTACTTGTTCAATGGGCGAAGAGGTTTCAATCATCTGAATTCAATGGCAAAAGAGATAAAAAAAGCTCCTGAACCGTGGCCGGAACAGGAGCACAAAGTATATTTTTGTCTTTACTGTAGTTGGAAGTTGATGGGCACAGTATAGGATACCCTAACTGGTTTGCCACGCTGCATTCCGGCTTTCCATTTCGGCAGTGAGTTTACCACCCTTAGGGCTTCCCGGTCGAGCGAGGGGTCAACCCCACGGGCAACACTGGCATTGGTAACCGAACCGTCGCGGTCGACAACAAATTGTACATAAACCCTTCCTTGTATACCATTCTCCTGAGCAATCTGAGGATAGCGAACGGTGGTGGCGATAAAGCGACGTAGTGCAGCTTCGCCACCAGGAAATTCGGGCATATCTTCTACGATGAAGAAGACCTGAGTCTCTTCTTCTTCCTGTTCTTGCCTTACAGCCTGAATTACAGGGGTAACATCAATAAAAGTTTGATTGTCGGCTTCTGAGTCGAATATACTAAGGTCGGCCATAATGTCAACATTGTTGTCAACGATGTTGAGTACCTCAATAACCTGCGGAGGTGGAGGTGGTGGCGGGGGTTTGATCTCTTCCTGGCGGGTGATGGGGATTACCTCATCTTCTACTTCAGATAAATCGAGTGTTCCCAGCGAGGAGACAGACGATGGTTTGGTTTTCCACTCAAAGGCACCCAATACAACACCTAGAGCAATCACCAGACCGAGCATCAGAAAGATGTTCTTGTTTCTTTCAAGATCCGCTTTTGGCGACTTTTTAAGTTCCATACAATTATTGATTTATGAGTTAATGCAATGTGATAGTAACGAATTCAAGGCAATAAAGATAGAAATAAATGAACAAGTAACTACTTGCCCCAAAATAAAATTGCTCCTGAATTGTGCCGAAAGAACTCCTGAAGATCCGTAGGATGGTAGAACGTACAAATTTGTTTTGTAACAAAAATATTACCAAACCAATCATATTTTAACTAAAATTTAGGCTGCCCTTTTATATAAGTCTCCATTGGTGCTTCGGTATTGGATGCTGCGATTGGACGTTGAACCATCAAATTTGTGGTCAGCCTATGAAACGTTCAAGAGTTAGCTATTATACAAAATAGTATCTGCGGTGCTTTGTTCCCAAAGTTTATGACATTGGAGTTGCTTATAATTTTGGGAGGTATACTTTTAGATCGATTGTGGTTGTTTGACTTAATAATTGATCCTGATATTTTTAAAAAGAGCTGTGCATTAAA
>CAYGIQ010000210.1:0-3607 GCA_964349885.1 uncultured Prolixibacteraceae bacterium
CCTTCTTACTTCTTACTTCTTACTTCTTACTTCTGCCTTTTTACTTATTTATTACCAACTCCCCCAGCAACTCTACCCATAGTGGGTGGTCGTTGAGACTGGGAACCAGGTCGAGTTGCTCACCGCCCAGTTCGTGGAAGAGCTCCAGATATTCGACGCCGATTTCGTGAATCGTCTCGAGGCAATCGGTCACGAAGGCCGGGGCCAACACAAGCATCTTCTTAGCCCCTTCGCGCGCTTTCTGTTTTACCACTTCGTCTGAGAATGGCTCCAGCCAGTTGTTGGTGAGCCGACTCTGAAATGCCGTTGAAAATTGTGACTCGGCCAGCCCAAGCTTTGTCGCTATGCGTCGCGTGGTTTCGTAACAGGTGGCCTTGTAACAAAAGTGACCGTGGGCCGGAAACTCCTTAGCACAGTTGCAGTCGCGGGCGTTGATGCCAGGGTGGGTCTTATTTACCTGACTGTTGGGGAGACCATGGTACGAGAAGAGGATATGGTCGTAACTGTTGAGGTCGTAGGCCGAGGCCCGTTCACAAAACGCCTCAATATACTTGGGATGATCGTAAAACTGACCCACAAAGCGCACTTCGGGAATCACATACCACTCCTTCACAATCTCCATAACCTTTTGCACCACCGTGCCGGTGGTCGATGAGGCATAGTGGGGAAATAACGGTGCCACCACAATGCGGCCAAAACCTTGTTTGCGGATGGTTTCGAGCTGCTTGCGCAGGTTGGGATTCTCGTAGCGCATGGCCAGAAAGACCTCATGGTTGCTGTCAAGTTGAGCCGAAAGTTTTTTTACCAGTGCTTCGCTGAGGGTGATGAGCGGCGACCCTTCGGGTTGCCACAGCTCTTGGTAGAGTTTCGACGACTTGGGGGCCCTGAAGGGCACAATAATGCCGTTTACCAGCAGTTTCTGTGGTAAAAGCGGCAGGTCGATTACCCTGCGGTCGTTCAGAAAATAGAAGAGATAGCGGCGCACATCCGACACTTTGGGCGAATCGGGGGTACCTACGTTAACGAGCAATACTGCCGTTCTATGTTGGTTCATGGTGATTAAAGCTGAAGGGTTTGTGCAATCTGGTCGGCCACCTGGCGTCCCTGACGAATGCGGTCGGCCATCCCAATGCCATCGCGGATGTTGCCCGCCAGGAGCAGTCCTGGGTGGTTTTGTTCGATCTGTTCGATGGTGCGGATTTTCTCGGCCGATTCGGGACCATACTGGGGTATGGCTTCTTCGTAGCGGTGAATGGAGAGCAGGTCGGGGTTAAAGCGCGGAAGCTGCATCATCTGTGTCATCTCGCGCTCTACCATCGCAATTATCTCTTCGTCGGGCAGGGCGGCAACCTCCGGCCGGCGTAGTCCGCCCATAAATACCGCCAGCAAAGCTCCGCCGTCGGGTGCCCGTTGCTTGAGGAACGATGAGATAAAGAGTGCTCCTAATACATCGCGGTGCTCCTCGAAGGGCACCAGACCGCCAAACGAGCGCAGGGGAATTCCTTCCCATTTGCGGAATCCCAGCGACACCTGCACTACCTTGGCATACTTAAGGCAACAGATCTTATCGAGGTTTTCATTGTAGGCGAAGGGGATTAGCTGCTGCAGCGACCGAGCGCCAACCGTAGTTACCACATGGGTATAACCCGCATCGGTGCCCTGTGAGGTGGCAATCTGGTAGTGGCCATCGTTTCCGGGGACTACCGTTATGTTGCCATATCCGGTGCGGATGTGCTCCAACCCAACCCGCTGGGTAAGGGAATTCACCAGGTTTTCGAGTCCCCCTTTAATGGAGAAAACTTCGCGGGTGGCCTTGCGGTCGCGATCGCTTTTGGGTTCCCGCGCTTTGCGCAGGGCACCTCCTATAAAGCTGCCATAGTTTTGCTCCAGATTGTAGAGCTTGGGCATGGCGTATTTGGTAATCAGGTAGTTGGGATCGCCGGCATAAATACCAAGGATAAAGGGGTCGATGGCATACTGCAGGAAGCTTTTGCCCATACGCCGATTTACCAGCTGGGCCAGCGTCTCTTCGGGGTTGGTGCCACGGCGGCGGAAGGGTTCGCCGAGCAGCCGCAATTTATCGGTGAGAGAGAAGAGTGGGGTGGTAATACCCGACCAGAGCCCCGAGGGGAGTGCGTGCCAGCGGTTGCCTTTCCAGATCCAGCGGGCTTTGGCAGCCTCATCGGCAATCTCAATTTCACAATCGGGAGCCAATGTCTCAATCAGTTCGAGCGCTTCGGGCTGTCCGAGTACCCCCGTATTGGGGCCTGCTTCGTAGGTGAAGCCCCCTTCGCGGAGGGTGCGGATAACGCCACCCGGGCGTTCCGATTTTTCATACACCACTACACCTATGCCCTGCTTCTGCAGGTAGTAGGCAGCGGTTAATCCGGTAAGTCCGGCACCAATTATGGCTACCTTATACTCTTTTGCCATGGAAATTACAATGCTTTCGAAAATGTTTTTCCTTCTTTATTCAAACCTACGTCGAGCGAAGCTACGATATTTCTAACAAAGAAACGACCGATTTCGGTAACCTCAAAGAAGTTGTTGGTATATTGAATGAGACCATCGGCTGCCAACATATCGAGTTGTTCCGGCTGGTAGTGGAGGTTGGCTTTTACCGCTTCGCCGGTCATCCCAAACAGCTCTCCGGTGGCGTCCCAGTTCACGTAGTAGTTGCACATGAGCGAGGCAATTACCTCGCCTACCACCTTTTCCTGAAGGGTGAGAACATGGCCCTTCACGGTGGTAAAGCGACCAGCACCAATGCCTTCCATATATGCGGTAACGCTCATGCTGTTCTGTGCAAAGGCACCGGCAAGCTGCGAAATTCCGGTAGTACCGAGGGCATACACCTGTCCGGTGGTCTCGCGGGTACAGTAGCCCTGGAAATTGCGGTGGAGGGTGCGGTTGTGAAGGGCTTGCGACAGTTCGTCGGCGGGTTTGGCAAAGTGGTCGAGACCAATGGCCACATACCCTGCCTGCTGCATCATGCGGTAGGTTTGCTCAAAGATTTTGATTTTCACATCGGCCGGAACCAGACCAGCCTTTTCGAGAATGCGTTGCGACTTTTTAATATTGGGCACATGCGCATAGCTGAAGGTCACCAGCCGGTCGGGGCGCAGCGCAATGGCACGTCCGATGGTTTTTTCGAAAGAGGCAAGGGTTTGAAGGGGCAGTCCGTAGATAAAGTCGAGGTTTACCCCGGCCTTTCCCGAAGCCTGAATTTGCGCCATCAGCTCCTCAATCGGTATGGTAGGGATTTCGCGGTTAACGGTTTTCAGCACTTGGTGGTCGAAATCCTGCACGCCCAAGCTGATGCGGTTAAATCCCAGCCGAAGGAGGTGATCCACATACGCGGCATCGAGGTGGGCAGGGTTGCATTCAATGGCAATTTCGGCAGCAGGGGCTATCCTGAAATTGTTGTGCAGCGTTTCCATAATGCCGCCAATCTGCTGCGGGGTAAGGCTGTTGGGAGTACCCCCTCCCCAGTGAATCTGAGTTACCTGTCGGTCGCTCTTCAGCAATGGAGCAAGCAGGGCGATTTCGGCCTTCAGCGCTTTCACATAGTCGGCCTTCAGCGCCGCATTGCGGGTAATGTGGGTAT
>CAYGIQ010000211.1:0-3579 GCA_964349885.1 uncultured Prolixibacteraceae bacterium
AAATTACCGTAATCAGGGAAACACGTGCTGTGAACTATGCGAAATAGGCTGAGAACAAGGCCACTTAAACCGTCCGGAATACCGGGCGGTTTTTTTATTTGGAACGATTGGGTTTTAACATCCGAATCATTTGCAAAATAGATTGGGCCTTATCGTTAAAACCGTTTATCTCGTATGATTTTTCGGTCATCTCTAGCAGCCTTCTGATGAAAGTTTGCGGAGTGCTCGCTTCAAAAAATCGATCGTGTAAATCGAAATTCATTTTTCGTAGATGAAACTCCAGCTCACGTCTGCCCGTTATAGACCCCTCTTTCCCTGGGAAGATATAAAACAAAACATCGGTGTTGACTTCGTGTCGGTGTACCTTTAAGGCTACTTTATGATCGACATAGGCCAACAAGGGATATTGGGGAATATCGACATACTTTACAGGTAGTCCCAGTTTATTGGCTACAATGGCATACAACAGCGCAATGGAAAGCGGATTTCCGATGCCAGTTTCCAGAATTTTATTAATAAAACAGTATTGGGGATTGTGGTAGTTAATGGTATCGGCCGAAAACTTGAAATCGTTGAAGAAAACATGATTAAGTACGGTAATTTTCTCCAATGCTGTAAGCGAGTTGCTGAGCTCCAACCAAACTTTTCGACTTATTTCATCGATTTTTCGCCGCATCCGTTCCTCGTTTAGATCGGCAAACTGATTTCTGGTTGCCAATAGAAAACCATCAAGCAGATCGGGTTGGTCTAGTCGGGCCCATTTGCGCAGCTCTTTGTAATTCGCCTCAAAATGTATGCGCTGAATCAGGTTCTCTAAACGGGTTTGGACATCTTCATCATAACTCTTCTCCCAAAGAATTTCCAAATCAGGTACAATGGGGGAAGATGCTTTTAACAATTCGCGCTCTACCGCCTCATATACCTGACGATCGGGATCATCCAGCAATGCCAGCAACGCGGCCAGACGAGTTTTACGATCTGAAGACTTCATACAATCATTGTTTTGGTTTGTACCGACTTACCTCATCCATCCCCACCATAAATTGCTGTATATATGTATCCTAAAAAAAAAAATCTATTTTGATCATAAGTAATCAGGCGGTAAGCTTGTCCAATACCGAACGGATCAACCGTTCCATATAAGCGTGATAATTGTTGTTGGCCTCCCGAGTTACTCTATTGGCGATAATCAAGCAAATGGTTAGGGCCTCGTGGCCCAGCATACGCGATAAACCATAAATTGCAGAACTCTCCATTTCAAAATTGGTAATTTGCATTCCATGGTGGTTAAAATCCTCCAATTTCTCATTAAGGCCAGGCAGCGCCAAAGGCAACCGCAAGACCCGCCCCTGTGGACCGTAAAATCCTGGAGCCGAAATATTTACCCCATGGGTAAATTCTAAACCACCAAAGAGATCAAGCAGTTCCGCCGAGGCGTCAACTACGTATGGGGTTGGAAGATCGTTGGGCCAGCCAACCGACTTTCTAAATGCTTGCTCAAATTCCATATCACACACCCGCTCGCGATCGGCGTAAAAGGTGAGGAGCCCGTCGAAACCAACAGATTTTTCGCTTACAAGCCATGCATTCAGAGGAATATGCGCCTGCAAACTACCCGAAGTACCTATGCGCAACAAACGCAACTTCCGATGTTGCGACATTACTTCACGGGTAGTAAGATCGATATTCACCAATGCATCCAGTTCATTGACAACGATGTCGATATTATCGGTACCAATACCTGTGGATATTACGGAAAGCCTTTGCCCCCTGTAGAGGCCGGTGGCCGTTACAAACTCCCGGTTGCGCACAGTAAGCTCAATCCGATCGAACATTGAGGTTATCATTTCGACCCTTCCTGGATCTCCTACCAGCAGTATGGTATCGGCAATATCGCCCGGGGATAAATGGAGATGAAAAATCGTACCATCCGGATTTAATATTAGTTCAGAATTTTTATACATCGAAGCATAAGTTGAATCCCAAATGTATCCAAACTAAGCTTATTAACCAACCGGATTTAGCTAGTATTTATCAACATCAGCGGGTATTAGCCACGAATCCAACGTTGATAACCTAGCAATCTGAGAATATTACACTAAATTTGCAGTCAAACATAAAATTAAATCCATATGAATTTAAATCTCAAGTCCACTTATCTAATAGCCGGAGTTGCCGCATTAATTGTCCTCCTCCTTTTTGGGAGCAGGATGTTTATGATTATTGATACAGGCGAACGCGGAGTCATTTTTCGACCCTATACTTCTGGCCTCGATCGTGACAATATTTTCAGCGAAGGTTTCCATATCGTAGCGCCTTGGAACAAGATGTATGTTTACAATGTGCGTGAACAGCAGCGTGAAGAGACTATGGATGTCCTCGATAAAAATGGATTGTCGATAAATATGGACGTAACAGTTCGTTTCAATCCAAGTTTCGACAAAATTCCTGCGTTGCACGAGCGTTTTGGAATCAACTTCATCAATGTACTGGTAGTGCCCGAAGTGCGCTCATCGGTACGTCAGGTGGCTGGCAGGTACACAGCCGAAGAGATCTATTCTACAAAACGACAGGAGGTCGAAAGTTCAATCATTGAAGAAACCCGAAAAACATTGGGTAGCAATTTTATCGATATGCGTGCTTTACTCATACGCTCGATCAATCTGCCCATTCAGATTAAGGGAGCTATAGAAAGCAAGTTAACTCAGGAACAGGAAGCGCTTGCCTATGAGTTCCGATTAACACGTGAAGGGTCTGAAGCCGAAAGAAAAAGAATAGAGGCGCAAGGTATTTCGGATTACAATAAGATTATCAGTGCGAGTCTTACCTCCAATATTTTAAAGCAAAAAGGGATTGACGCAACCATCGAAATCGCTAAATCGGACAATACCAAAATCGTGGTAATTGGTTCGGGTGACGATGGCCTGCCGCTTATTTTAGGAAACAACTAATTCGGAAACGAACAATCAGAGATGGCTGCAGCGGTAAATATTTTTTTACTACTGCAGCCTTTTCCATAAATAGTCTATTGGTATGACAAAAATAACCAATCCCTACGCCCGAAATCATGGAAGCGATTTTGGCTGTTTTGGTTGCTCTCCCTTCAATGCTATGGGACTGCAACTCGAATTTACGGATTATGGAGAGTATATTGAGGCCAAATGGTACCCCCATCGAAAATTCGAAGGTTTTACCGGAATTCTGCATGGTGGAATTCAGGCCACATTAATGGATGAAATTGCCAGTTGGCTCGTGTTTACCAAATGTGCCACTGCCGGTGTTACAACAGGCTTGTCTGTCGAATACCACAAACCTCTGCGGATCGAAAATGGGGAGATTACCATTAAAGCACGACTGCTAAAAATAGAAGAGCGAACAGCCTATATATACAGCGAAATTTTGGGAGGCGATGGAATTGTCTATGCCTCGGGTGAGGCCCGGTATTTTTTATTTCCCGAGAAAGTCGCGAAAAACAGATTTAACTACCCTGGTGTAGAAAAATTCTATACCGAATAACAACTTTATAAGAAAGTGCGACAAATGCGGTCTGCAGGAAGATGGATTAGCAGGAAAAACCAG
>CAYGIQ010000212.1:0-3569 GCA_964349885.1 uncultured Prolixibacteraceae bacterium
CTATAATACTCCTCAATATTGAACCCAAAGGGTTGGTAAATTAAGTTAATATTTGATTGCTTTCATTGTTTAAGGTTTTTTAGCGTTAATTGGTATGCTCATGATACTATAACAGTCCCCTAAAATAGGGCCAACACTATCGTTAAAATATTTTCTCTAAATATAAGTTCTTTCTTTGCTCTCAACTTAACAAAACGTACTTTTAACGATGGGTTTAATCAAAGCATGCTATTCTAACCAAAGCAATGACCGACAAAATGCATAGCCTCCGTCCATTTCACCATCCTTTGAGATCGATGGGTTATGATTTCAGGAAATTGTTTCATCCTTCATGGTTTCAGGGTAACCGGGAAAAGGAGAAGTATTTTGAAGGGTGGTATTTTAAAAATGTGGATGCCGCAGAGACCTGCATCTGGTCTTTTATTCCCGGTGTTTCGCTGGTGAAGGGAGACACCCACGCTTTTGTCCAAGCCATTAACGGGCAATCAGGCGAAACGCTCTATTTCCGTTTTCCGGCAGAGGAGTTTATGTTCTCATCCGATGGTTTTGAGGTGCGAATTGCCGACAATTACTTTTCTGCAAGCAGGATAATTCTCAGGCTTAATGATGGGAATAACACCTTTGATGGTGAATTGCATTTTCATGATACGGTAACCTATCCTGTAAAAATAAGCAGGCCGGGTATCATGGGATGGTACCGGTATGTGCCGTTTATGGAGTGTTACCATGGAGTGGTTAGCCTTGATCATGGCATTGTAGGCAGCTTGATTTATAATGGAAAGAAATTGCTCTTTGATGGCGGCCGCGGATACATTGAGAAAGATTGGGGATCATCCATGCCGCGCTCCTGGATTTGGATGCAAACCAACCATTTTGATCGACCCGGTACTTCGTTTATGCTTTCGGTGGCGCGAATACCCTGGATTGGAAAGACTTTTACCGGCTTTTTGGGCTTTTTCCTGTACAACGGAGAAGTAATTTCTTTCGCAACCTATACAGGCGCCAGGATAACTGATCTGTCATTTACCGATTCTGAGGTGAATCTGTTGATTAAAGCCGGAAAGTATGTTTTGAAGATCGGAGCTCGCAAAGCCCATCATGAAAACCGCAAACCCGGCCGGGGTGGACTGAAAGCACCCGTATTTGGGAATATGGAACGGACGATTCACGAAAGTATTGATGCGACCATTCAGGTAAGCGTGTTGGATCGTTCTGGCAACGAGCTTTTCGCGGGGACCGGTAGAAATTCGGGGTTTGAAATGGTGGACGACCTTAACCTGTTGAAAGACTAATCCAAACCTTTCGAAACTGCCTTCAAACCCCAAGTCGTATAGGCATGGCTTGGAGCACCGCTTCTGATACAAGACCGTGCTCGATCGTTTTCTCGTTTTCTACATACGCTTATGGTAAGGCAATTGCTTCAGGACGTAGCCCAAATATGATGTTTGAATATTAGGGGAGAAGAATTTGCGAACATATTTATTCTGAAATATTTGCAATCGTTGACAATGAAAGTTGAACATTGCCTTTCCGGAGATAGAAACAGGGAGCGTTAAAGGAGATGTATCACCCCATCAACACTTTCTTCGGGGGGTAAGCAGGAGTGAAGTGTGCAGGGAAAAATCATTGTTTTGTCAGGGCTGTAGCGGTTTTCCAATACAGGCAATAGGCTTGTGGGGTTGAGGGCTGTACAAACCAGTGCATCGGGGGTGTAGTGCGTCATAATCTGCTGGGTTGTTGTTTCAGCCTCTTTTCCGCATACAGCGAGGGTGTAAAACTCCTTCTGAAAATGAAGCCACAAAATACCCCAGTTGGCCGCCCAGCTGCCGTATCTTTCCATTTGGGGTTCAATAGCTTTAAGCATATCGCGCGATGTATCCACCCACTTTGTATCTTCAAATACATTGCCCAGGTAGAAAAGGTTTCGGGCCATGGTGCTGTTGGATGAAGGGATTACATTGTCCTGAAATTCAAAATGGGGTGCCACCAGCTTTTCTCCCTGTGACGAAGAGAAGGATAAAAGGGGTGTTTCGGTTGATGAAAAATGCTCCAAGGCAAATCCTGCAAGTTTGCGAGAAAGAATGAAGTATTGCTCATTGCAGCATACCTGCCCCAGTTTGATTAAAGCTTTGGTCATAAAGGCATAGTCCTCGAGAAAACCCTCTATGGCGGGTGTTTCTTGGTGAAGCGTATGGTACATCCTGCCATGGGTATCGATGGCATGATCGATGATAAAGTCAGCTGCTTTAACCGCCATTGCTTTCCATTGCTCATTTTGAAATGTTGCTGCAGCTTCTGCCAGGGCTTCAATCATCAGGGCATTCCATGATATCAGAACTTTGTAGTCGAGCCCCGGCCGGGTTCGCTTCTCCCTGTGTGTGCGCAGGAGTTGCTTCCAGCGGGTTGCCATTTCGTGGAAAGCATTGATTTCGATTCCCTTTTCGAGGGCAAATTCATCGGCCGACCGGGTAAGCAAAAGAATATTGCGGCCATGCTCCCAGAATCCTTTCCCCCCAACATTGAAGTACTCTATCGCAATTGCAGCTTCCTGACCCAGTACTTGCCTGATTTCGATTTCGGTCCAAACATAAAACTTCCCCTCTTCGCCCTCGCTGTCAGCATCCAAAGCAGCATAGAAGGTGCCCTCGGGGCTGGTTAGTTCTCTTCCGACAAACTCAATGGTTTCTTCAACCACCTGCTTAAATAGTGGTTGAGCATTAATTTTCCAGGCTTTTGCGTACAAAGCAATGAGCTGGGCATTGTCGTAAAGCATTTTCTCAAAGTGGGGCACTTTCCAATATTCGTCCACCGAATAGCGTGAAAATCCACCTCCTGCCTGATCATAAATGCCCCCCATAGCCATTTTCTTCAGGGCAATGTTGATCGCGTCAAGCACTTGCGGTGCATTAGGATTCTGGTAATAATAGTGCAGAAGGAATTCATACATAACCGGAAGCGGGAATTTTGGTGCTCCTTTGGTTCCTCCATCTGTGGTGTCAAGGCGTTGAAGGATAGACTGGGCCATTGCATGGATGGTGGTTGAAGGAAAGTTGTCAGAGATATTTTCGCCCACCGGCAATAAGTTATTTTTGGAGATCCCTTCTGTTAATCTTTTTGCCTGTTCTTCTAATTCGGGGAATTGATGAAGGTATAAATCATGAATTTGCGACAGTATGTTTTTCCACTGTTCCGCCCGAAAATACGTTCCACCCCAGAAAGGTCTGCCATCAGGCAGGGCAAAACAGTTGAGGGGCCAGCCCCCATTTCCAGAAATCAGTTGTACCGCCCCCATGTATAGGTGATCAATGTCGGGCCTTTCTTCCCGGTCAACTTTTATACATACAAAATATTGGTTCATCAATTGGGCCACCTGTTGGTTTTCAAACGATTCGCGCTCCATAACATGGCACCAATGGCAGGCTGAATAACCGATGCTGATCAAAAGGGGTTTGTTTTCTGCTTTAGCTTTCTGCAATGCCTCCGTACCCCATGGATGCCAATCGACCGGGTTGTAAAGGTGTTGCAAAAGATAGGGGCTGGTTTGCCCCTTTAAATGATTTTCTTTACGG
>CAYGIQ010000213.1:0-3534 GCA_964349885.1 uncultured Prolixibacteraceae bacterium
TCCTACATCCTGCAGTGGTTGGAGCTTCCTAGCAATTTTCTTTTCAAGTGCAGTCTTGCCGCTTTTGAAAAGTTCAATCGCTTGATCGACTGTTAGGTTGAGAATGTCGTTAATGGTGTGTTCCCGATACCTAACTTCCAGAATCTCTTCCTTGAAGCGCTTTCCCCCACAGCTCTCGCATACAAGATAAACGTCGGCCAAAAACTGCATCTCTACCTTGATGCTGCCCTCCCCCTGGCACTCGTCACAACGTCCTCCGTCAACATTAAAGGAGAAGTGCGATGGATTCAGCCCATGGTATTTGGCCGCCTGCTGATCGGCAAACAGCTTTCTAATCTCATCAAATGCCTTCAGATAGGTAACGGGGTTGGAACGCGAACTCTTGCCGATGGGATTCTGATCTACATACTCAATAGCCGAAATCAGATGCAAATCGCCGGTTACCGCATCATGTAACCCAGTACGGTCGCCATAACCTCCCAGTATTTTGGTAAGGGCTGGGGCCAGAATTTTGGTCACCAGCGAAGACTTTCCAGAGCCGCTTACGCCAGTAACCACCGTCAATACATTGAGTGGGAATTTTACCCTTAGGTTTTTTAGATTGTTCTCTCTGGCACCAATAACCTCAATAAAATTGCTCCACTTTCGTCTTCTGGCGGGGACTGCAATCTTTTCTGCACCGGTAAGATAACTCGCTGTTAAACTGCGTGTTGCCAAAGGAAGTTCGCGGTGTGGACCTTCGAATACTACTTCGCCCCCTAATCGGCCGGCATGCGGACCCATATCCACAATGTGGTCGGCCGATTTCATGATGTCTTCGTCGTGTTCTACTACCAGAACGGTATTGCCAAGTTTCTTCAGTCGCTGCAGCACTCCAATCAGCCGCTGGGTATCTCGGCTGTGCAAACCTATGCTCGGTTCGTCGAGAATATAGAGTGACCCCACCAAGCTCGATCCGAGCGAAGTGGCAAGATTAATGCGTTGCGATTCCCCTCCCGATAGGCTGGAAGATAGCCGGTAAAGGGTCAGGTATCCTAGGCCCACATCGCACAGAAAAATGAGCCTGCTTTGTATTTCTATCAGTAGTCGACGAGCAATCAAAGCTTGATTGTCGGAGAGTTCTATGGTATCGAAAAATTGTTGCAAGGACGAAATGGGCATCAATACCACATCCTGAATCGACTTTCCGTTCACCTTTACGTATCCCGCTTCCTTTTTCAATCGTGTTCCGCGACAATCGGGGCAGATGGTTTTCCCCCTATAGCGCGAAAGCATTACACGGTATTGAATTTTGTAGGTTTGTTCTTCAAGATGTTTAAAAAAATCATTCAGGCCTGAAAAAAATCGATTCCCGTCCCAAAGCAGTTGCCGCTGTTCATCGGTGAGTTCATAATATGGCTTGTGTACCGGAAAATTGAATTTAGCAGCATTGAATACCAGTCGATCTCTCCACTCACCCATTTTTTCTCCCCGCCAGCAGGCTATAGCGTCCTGATAAATTGACAATGACTTATTGGGAACAACCAGATCTTCGTCGATTCCAATGACCTTGCCGTACCCTTCGCATCTGGTGCAAGCGCCCAAAGGGTTGTTGAAGCTGAACATATTTGCGGTGGGCTCCTCAAATAAGATTCCATCGGCTTCGAAACGGTTGGAAAACACCTCGTCAACAATCGCTGTTTCGGTGTAAACCTTGATAACGCACTCGCCGTTACCCTCAAAAAAGGCTGTCTGTACCGAGTCTGCCATCCGATTGAGGGTGTCCTCGCCGGGTTCAACCTGAATGCGGTCTATTACCAGATTGCAACTGCCCGAACAGAAATCAGTTCGATTATCGGCCATCAATTGGTCTATTCTCAGTATTTCGTTGCCAGCTTCGAGTCGCGTAAATCCCTGTTGAAGCAAAAGCTCCGCCTCCTGAAGCAGGGAGCGTCCATTTTTGGGTTTCAATGGGGATGCAATCAGAATGCGCGTACCCTCAGGAAATGCCATCATGTAATCTACCGTATGGCTCACCGTATGCTGGGTTACGATCTTGCCCGATTTGGGCGAAAAGGTGGTACCAATTCGAGCGTACAGCAGTTTGAGGTAATCGTAAATTTCTGTCGATGTTCCAACGGTCGATCTGGGATTGCGGGTATTTACCTTTTGCTCGATGGCAATTGCCGGGGGTATTCCCTTGATATAATCCACTTCGGGTTTGTCAATTCGGCCTAAAAACTGCCGGGCATAGGCCGATAAACTCTCAACATACCGACGTTGACCCTCGGCAAATAGGGTATCGAAGGCAATCGACGACTTTCCGGAGCCAGATACACCCGTTACCACGATGAATTGATTTCTTTTCAGGGAAAGGTCGATGTTCTTCAGGTTGTGCATTCGGGCGCCCTTTATTTCGATAAGGGGTGAGCTATGGCCAGACGTCATTTTTTTTTGAGAAATTTATGCGTAAAATAAAATTTGTTTATCTTTGGGCATTGTTATTGTTTTGACCCGTGCAAATGTAGCAATAAGTTTAACCATCAAAAATTGATAGCCTATTGACGAAATTTACTTTTTGTTCTTAAAATAGAAAGTAATGTACGATGCAAAAAATTTGAACGACCACGATCTCGTTCAACTATTTGTCAATGGTGATCAAAATTCCATCGAAGTGCTTATTAACCGACACAAAAACAGGGTCTATTCCTATATTTTGTTGGTGGTTAAAAAAACTGACCTCGCCCAGGATATCTTTCAAGATACCTTCATTAAGGTGATACATTCGCTCAAGCAGGGCAAGTATGTCGATAACGGAAAGTTCGTTTCCTGGGTTTTGCGCATAGCCCACAACCTTATGATTGACCATTTTCGGCGTGAGAAACTCAACAATACGATTTCCAACGATGGATGCGAGAATGATCTGTTTAACTCCCCAAAATTTTCAGACGAGAACATCGAAGACCGTCTTGTTATGGATCAAATTCTCTTTGAAGTAAAAGAACTGATAGGGGAGTTGCCAGAAGATCAGCAACAGGTAATCTATATGCGCCATTACATGGGTTTGAGTTTTAAGGAAATTGCAGACAAAACCGATGTTAGCATCAATACTGCTCTGGGCCGTATGCGTTACGCGCTTATTAATCTGCGAAAAATCATTGAGAAAAGGAAGCTTACCCTTACCAAAATTTAACTTTTCTTAACACAATAACAGGCCTGCCAATTCCGTTATTCATTCGGATTAAAACGATTGCAGAGCCTATGAAAAGAACTTCTACTTTACTTTATCTTTTACAACAGATCGACACCGAGCCCCAACTTCAGCAAACCGTGAATAAAATTGTCGGTAAAATTGAATTTGATTCGGAAGATTATCTGGAACTCTACGAGCCGCCACAAGGCGTTGTAAATGCGATTCTAAATTACGCCCGATCGCTCGAAATTAAAGATTCGGAGGCGATGGGTCAAATCGAGTACGTTCTCAATTAATATAAAAAAGGTCCTGCGAGCAATTGTAGGACCTTTTTTTTTTGATTGCGGTTTTTGTTTTGTAAG
>CAYGIQ010000214.1:0-3490 GCA_964349885.1 uncultured Prolixibacteraceae bacterium
GTTCAGCTCCATTTGTTTAACGACAAAGTTATTCATTTTTCTAACGGGCAAACAGGGCATGTAAAATCATAATAATGACCGCTTTCACCCAACCAGATGTCTTTAATTTGGATGCTTGCAATCAGGTTCCATAATTAAATAGAATACTTTTAAATAAGGCCCGAATGGCCAAAAAATGGACTTCGGTCCTCTAATTTAAATCCCGAAATATGTAGATTTGCCGCATTACAGGTTTAAAATGGATATGTTAAAGCATACCGCAGTAGTGAAGCAGGTTAATTCCGATTCACTTATAGTATCAATTCTTAATACGACGGCATGCTCTGGCTGCAGTGCCAAAGGAGGGTGTGCAGTTTCAGATCTACAGCAAAAGGATATAGAGATTACAGGCTGCATAAAACGCAATTACCTTCCTGGCGAGCAGGTTACTGTAATTTTTAAAGAAATTTCTGGATTCAAGGCACTCTTTCTCGGATATATTCTGCCATTTCTTTTTTTGATGGTGGTTTTGTTTGTAGTAAACATTGTTACCGGGAATGAAATATTAGCTGCATTTTCAGGGCTGGCTATTTTGGGACCCTATTACGGGGTACTATATATGTTTCGTGATGCCCTAAAGAAAGTATTTACGTTTGAAATAGAGGAAATCTGAAATTATGAGTCCAACCATTCTCTATACGGTTATAACTTTGGGAACCATTGGTTCATCGGCTGCGGTGATACTCTATTTTGTTGCCCAGAAGTTTAAAGTTTACGAAGATCCCCGGATTGACGATGTTGAAGGCGCATTGCCAGGAGCCAACTGTGGTGGCTGTGGATATGCCGGTTGCCGGGCATTTGCCGAAGCGTGTGTTAAAGAGAGTAACCTGAGCGATCTGTATTGTCCGGTAGGTGGCAACGACTGCATGTCGGATGTGGCGGGTATCCTCGGCCTCGAAGCAGTAAAAAAGGATCCGAGGGTTGCTGTATTGCGATGCAATGGAACCTGCGAGCACCGTCCAAAAGTCAATCAATATGATGGGGCTGCTACCTGTGCCATCATTCATGCAACCTATAGTGGCGATACCAATTGTCAGTATGGTTGTTTGGGGTGTGGCGACTGCTGCAATGTTTGTGATTTTGATGCACTTCATATGGACCCTGTAACCGGTTTGCCGGTGGTGGATGAGGACAAATGTACTGCTTGTGGTGCCTGCGTCAGGGAATGCCCTAAAGACCTGTTTGAGCTCCGCAAAAAGTTGCCCAAACAACGGAAAATCTATGTGGCTTGCCGTAATCAGGACAAAGGCCCGGTGAATAAAAAAGCTTGCGCCGTTGCTTGTATTGGCTGCAGCAAATGCTTCAAAGAGTGCGAATACGATGCTATAAAGATGGAGAACAATTTAGCGTTTATCGATTCGGATAAATGTAAGTTTTGCCGGAAATGTGTACCGGTTTGTCCTACCAATGCGATCATCGAAACCGGATTTCCGCCCCGCCGTGTAAAGAGTGAAGAGGTTGCAGAAAAACCTGTCGTTGAATCCTAAGAACTATCTATGTTGCTGAAAACTTTTACCATGGGAGGTATTCATCCTCCCGAAAATAAATTCTCGGCCGACAAACCCATTGAGGAACTGGAGCTTCCTTCGGTGGTTCATATTCCGGTAGCTCAACATATTGGAGCACCATCGGTGCCTGTTGTAGCAAAAGGAGACAAAGTCAAGGCAGGAACCCTTATTGCCAAGAGTTCAGGTTTTGTGTCGGCAAATATCCACTCTTCGGTATCGGGTACAGTTAGTAAAATCGACGCAATTGCCGATAGTTTTGGCTATCCCCGACAGGGCATCATCATACAGGTGGAGGGCGATGAGTGGGAACCGGAAATTGACCGAACCACCGATCTGGTAAAAAATATTTCCCTGTCAGGTTCTGAAATCATTCAAAAGATCCAGAATGCCGGTGTGGTTGGTATGGGCGGTGCCACATTTCCATCGCATGTTAAGCTGGTGCCACCCAAAGGTATGACAGCCGAATATCTATTGATCAACGGGGTGGAGTGTGAGCCCTATCTTACTTCCGACCATCGTTTGATGCTCGAGAAAACCGATGAGATTCTGGTAGGAACCTCGCTTATAATGAGAGCATTGGGAGTTGAAAAGGCCATTGTTGGCATCGAGAACAACAAACCGGATGCCATCGCTCGGATGCGGGAGCGTGTTAAAGGATTCAGTGGCATTTCCATTCAACCACTCAAAGTAAAATATCCTCAGGGAGGAGAGAAACAGCTTATCAAGGCAGCCACCGGTCGGGAAGTTCCGTCGGGGGCGCTGCCAATAGCGGTAGGTTGTGTTGTGAGCAATGTAGGGACAGCCTTTGCTGTGTATGAGGCAGTTCAGAAGAACAAACCCCTCATAGAACGTGTCGTCACCATTACCGGAAAATCGTTGTTGCAACCGTCTAACCTTAAGGCTCGAATTGGTACGCCACTTTCGGCATTAATTGCCCGTGCAGGTGGCCTTCCCGAAGATACCGGGAAGGTGGTGAGCGGCGGACCCATGATGGGCAAGGCCATTGCTTCTCTTGATATACCGGTTACCAAAGGAACGTCGGGCGTGCTTATACTTCCCAGCGAAGAAGCGAAACGTGGTGAGAGGCAGGCTTGTATCCGTTGCTCGCGCTGTACCAATGTATGTCCAATGGGTCTTGAACCATATCTGCTCATGACTTTAGCCGAAAAGAGCATCCTTGACCGGGCCGAAGAGGAACGTATTATGGATTGTATCGAGTGTGGCAGTTGCAGTTATACCTGTCCTTCTGATCGTCCGTTGCTCGATTTTATCCGTTTTGGTAAATCACGTGTAGGCGCCATTATTCGGTCCAGAAAAAATTAAACAGCGACATAATTGTACACCAAATATGAACAATCTTTTAACCATTTCACCCTCACCGCACGTGCATACCGGCGATTCGGTGCAGAAGATCATGTTCCGGGTCTCCCTAGCACTGCTTCCCGCACTCGGCTGGTCGATTTTTGTCTTCGGTTGGGATGCACTTCAGGTAACTTTGCTGGCTGTTTTAGCGAGTGTGGGATTTGAATACCTGATTCAACGCTTTATAATGAAGGTAAAACCATCGGTAACCGATGGTTCTGCGCTTGTTACCGGTTTGCTTCTGGCATTTAATGTGCCTGCAAATCTGCCCTGGTGGATTGTTGTAATTGGTGCAATGGTGTCGATCGGTGTTGGCAAAATGTCGTTCGGGGGATTGGGAACCAACATTTTCAACCCCGCGCTTGTGGGCCGCGTCTTTCTTCTGATATCTTTCCCAGTACAAATGACTTCTTACCCTGCGGTTAGCTCTGCCGGAGTCGATGGTGTTACCGCTGCTACCCCGCTGGGTATTCTGAAGGAGGGTTTGATGAACAATCAGCCTGTAAGCTCGCTTATGGGTGAGCTGCCCTCATCGTACGATCTTCTTTTGGGAAATATGGGCGGATCGCTGGGAGAAATCT
>CAYGIQ010000215.1:0-3460 GCA_964349885.1 uncultured Prolixibacteraceae bacterium
TTATTATCGTGCATGGGCGTCCTATTGATTTTTGTCACAGCATGCCAAAAAAACCTGAGCAAGGATCTGGAGCTTGATTCATGGAACCATGAACGGAGTATTATGAATATCCGGTTTGAGCATCAGATCGGCGACCCGATCATTGTGCGTGATGAGCATGGAAGTGCCGAGGTTTTGATCTACGTGAACTTGCAGTCCATGACCAGCAATGATTTGGAGTTGCAGCAACTCAATCTTTCGTATGGTGCTAAAAGTGACGTTCAGGTTGGTCAAAAAATATCCTTTGACCAAGACTATACGACAACAATCCGCATTACCTCACAGTCCGGGCAAACACGCGACTGGTTGATACAGTTACAGCCTTTCGATGACCCCATCTTGGGAACATGGCGCATAAGCAAGTTGCAAGCATATGGAGGAAAGGCTCCTGCATATAACGCCTCCGGTGTCGTAGATATAGAAACCGTGAGTCTTATGAACCGTACGGAACCTCATGCCAGTTCCGAACTTGATAATATTCTGACATTTACATTAGAAGGGGTAGAACCTGATGGAACTGCTTATGGAACATTGAAAAATGATCCGGGTGAGGATGGAAAGTATGCTAAATTTTACATTACAAGTGGATCCGGTGCAATATTATACGACATGAACCCTGTCTACCGAACTATACCGGAAGGCACCAGTACATGGCGAAAAAATGGAACAGATGGTTTAGTTACTATTATTTCTCCCGAGGGTATATCTCATACTTGTCATTTCTTGGAAGCACAAACGGTTACACTCTTTAAAGATAGTGATCCCAAAAACCTCCGCGAAGTAGATATTGATGATCATGCTCTTCAATTTTCCATTAAGCGCCCCTACGTACCGGCGCAACTTGCTCCCTACAATATGATGGATTATCTATACAATCCACGAGAATATTTTATACATATAGAAAAAGCAGAGTGATGAAGAATATACTAGTTTTATTGATTACAAGTTTAGTGTTGGTCTTCCAAGGTTGTGGCAGTAAGTCTGATCCTATAAATACAGGTCCTGATGATCCCGGAAATGCAGAGCCGAATGCGGAAATTATTGTTGAAAATTATACCGGCATGGGTGCACAGATAGGAGGCTATGATGATTTGCAGCAGTTGACCGGCTCACCTACCCTAAGTGAGGAAGATTGGCAGAAAGTTTTTGATCGGCTGGATTTTATACGCCCAGGCTTGGTGCGTGCTACAGGTTCCGAAGGATGGAACTATGCTATCGGTGGGGTTTATAATCCCCAAAAAAGTGCCAATGTACTGTTCAAAATGTTGGATTATTGCCAACAGAATGACATTACCGTAATCTGGGGAGAGTGGGGACATCAGGGAGGGGATAATATTAATTTGGATTGGCTGGAATGGTCTCTGAACTTCCTCAGTTATCTGGTGAATGATAAAGGATATACCTGTGTGAAGTATTTCAACATGGTAAATGAACCTAATGGCGATTGGTCTACTATTGGTGGTAATTACTTGTTGTGGCGTACACTTATCAATCACACTTATGAAAAAATGGGAGAAAAAAACCTGCTTGACAAAGTACAGATTATGGGGCCGGATGTGGCTATATCAAGTGCAGGATTTACAGGTAGCCAAATGGTAAGTCATACTTTTATTTCGAATACAGTCCGGGACCTGAACGACAAAATCGCAGCATATGATTATCATTTATATCCCGGAGACAATGTGGTGGAAAATGATAAGTTTCTAATTAGTTCTAAAGCCTTTAAACGATTGGTTCCGGCTACCAAAGATGTTTTTATTACCGAATTAGGGTTTAAATATGAACCCTCAACCGCCAAAGGACAACTCAACCAGCAATTGATCAATGCCGACCCTTATGCGGCAAGTAATGCCAATATGATGGTATATGAGTCGGTGTATGCCATAGATGTCTCGGCCGCCTTGATCCAACTGGCATTGGCCGGTTATGGAGGTGCGTTGCTGTGGCGTTTGGATGATGCGCAGTATAGATCAGCGGAGGGTAAGTTCACGAGATGGGGTTTGTGGAACATCATAGGCAAAGAATATTTCGACAATCCGCAAGATGAAAATGTGCGGCCATGGTTCTATACTACTTCCTTGCTTTCGCGATACATGCCGAAAGGTAGCGCCATTTTGGACGTGAATCCGAACCGGGTGCCGGGAGTGTATGCTGTGGGTGCAGCGAAGGACGGCAAGTATAGCATTGCTTTGGTGAATACAGGTACGACTAAACGTACCGCAAAGATCAGTATTCAGGCAGGGTTGAAACTTGATGGCGTGAAGGTCTATTCTTTCAAGGCCGGAACCCGCCGCGATTTTGAAGGCAAGACGGATGACAATGGCTTTCCCGTCCCAACATCACAAAGTTCCATAGACTTCGGAACCTCCAATGTGTACGAAGTGGAGATTCAAGCCTCGTCGATGATGATGCTGACCAATATGGACTAAAAAAACAGACTTGAAGTAATCAGTATAAATTATGCGAAATTTACAACATCTGATTTTTACACTCCTATTGAGTTTATTTGCTGTAGTTTTTGTCTTCTGCGACAAAAATACAACACCATCGGAAGAGACGTTGGAGCAGTCGGTTTCCTTAGATAGATCCACTGTATCTTTACAGGTTGGGGAGAAAGTGTTGCTGAAAGCAATATTTGAAGAAGGAGTCGTCCCGCAGCGGAGTTATCGTTGGCAGTCTACAGATGAGGAGGTAGTTTCCGTAGAGAGCAAAGATGTGCACACTGCATTATTGACCGCCAAAAAGGAGGGAACGGCTATCGTGAGATACCGTTCGGAAGATGGACAATTGACAGTCTCTTGTACCATTGAGGTCTCAGGGGTGTCAGACGGAGTGATCAGGATATTGGCCATAGGCAACAGTTTTTCAGACGATGCAGTAGAGCATTATCTGCATGGTCTGGCCAAAGCGAGCGATATCCCGGTGGTCATTGGCAACCTATACATTGAAGGAGCCAGTTTAAGCCGGCATGTGCAGACCATCAGCGAGGGTAAAGCCGAACATTCCTATCGCAAGATTGATGTAAATGGGACCAAAACGGTTACGGAGAACACGTCCATTGCCACAGCATTGGCAGATGAGCGATGGGATTATGTAAGTTTTCAACAGGCAAGTCCCAATTCGGGTCAATACAACACTTATATAACCCCGCTTCCCCTACTCTACAATTACGTGAGTCGGCAATTGAACAGACCGACAGTAAAGTACATCCTTCATCAAACTTGGGCGTATGCACAGAATTCTACCCACACAGGATTTGCCAATTATGGGAATAACCAACTCACGATGTACAATGCCATTATCAATGCGGTAAGCCAGGCAATTCATCTGGTCGATATCGACATTGTAGTTCCTGCCAGTACGGCGATACAAAATGGCCGAACCAGTGTTGTCGGGGACAATTTCTGCCGTGATGGTCATC
>CAYGIQ010000216.1:0-3443 GCA_964349885.1 uncultured Prolixibacteraceae bacterium
GTAAAATGTAATTTCTGAGTATAAAATTCAATTGCTTTGTCATAGTCGTCTACAACTATTGCGATATGAGATAAACTTTGTTTCATTCTGTTTGACAATCTTGTTCTTTGTAAGTCAATTAGGGTCGTTTTGACAATGAACGCCAACGTTTGAGGCTATGGTGTCGTGCGGTTGACTGTCAGAACGAAGTGATGACCGTCAAGCCGAAAACGACACACAATAGGGCAGGGGGCTGCGAATTGCAGCAACCGCATGCACTATAACTTTTGTTAGGCACTGGCATTTTTAAATTTCAATTCTCGTGATTCTTCAAGTAAAGTGGGTGATACAATGAATATTTTTTCAAATTTTGATTGAATCATTTGAAATTCAGATAATTGTTCAAAATCAAATGAGTCAAGTCCATATGCTATATGGTCAACAACAATCAGCCACCATTTTTTATATTCAGTATAAAACTTTTCTATCTTCTTTTCTTTCTCATTTACAACAAGTTTCAGATTGTTATAAATATTTGAAACAACATAGCCTCCAGAGTCAGAATCTGATTCAGTTCCAAATATTATGGATTTGCTTAATCGTAAGTCAGATCTAAAGAACCTTAGGTCAAGATTTTCGGTAATTGAAATTTTTAAATCTTTTCTTGTTGTTTCGATATTTTCCTGAATTACTAATTTTATTCTTTTAAAAACATCATTTTTCACTTTTAATGGTCTTTTAAAACCAACGGATACGATAAGCGTACTAGTGTATTCAGGTGTTGTCAAGTCACTAATTATTTCTTTTATTTTTGGGACTATTTTATAACGTAATTCTTCTAGGGGCTTTGAATTATTATTAATGATAACATGTTGATTCAATCTTCTTACTTCGACAGCAATTTCTTCATCTAGAAGGAAATCTGGAGGAATATTACCTTTTGGTTCGAATTCAATCTTCGTAAAATTTTTTGTCTGAAGATATTTATAAGCTATTTCTTCATCATAATTCATGAATTTATTTCATTTTATGTTTGTGCCTAACTCGTATATAACCTTACCAAAGGTGCGTTTATCCAAATGAATCTGATGGGATATGTGTACCTTAGGGTGATCTAATGGTTTTACAGGTTTAGTTTTCTCAACCCTAAATATAGATCATTCTACAATATAAATTTCTGGATGGGTGGATCCTTTTTGTTTTGAGGAAGATTTCCCCAACCTCCGTTCACCCGACAGGAGGTTCAACAGAAACGAATTTTGGGGTGGGGTTTTGCACGAACCTGGCAAGAACCTGGCAACAAAGAAAGAACCACCCACGAAATGGATCGTAGGTGGTTCAATATCAAGTTGTCCCGTTAGGTCTCGAACCTAAACTCTTCTGATCCAGAGACAGACGTGTTACCAATTACACCACGGGACAGTTTGCTCAATGTTTCGGAAGTTAGGCGCGCCGAGCCCTAAAACCTTTGCGATGGTAACTTCCCAAAAACAAGCTGCAAAATTAGCAATTAATTGCATAAATATTCCATCAAGTTGCTAAAAATTGCCCCGCAACATCGGTCCATTTTTCTTATATATTTGTGGAGCTAAAACTAATTTAATACAAAACTTTTATGGAAAAAGGGCATCCTAAGGCACTCTATTACCTCTTCTTTGCAGAACTATGGGAACGCTTTGCTTACTACGGTATGCGGGCACTGCTGGTTCTCTATGTGGTAAATGAACTCTACACCCATTTGGGCAAAAACCTCGCCGACGAGCGTGGTATTGCCATCTATGCTGCATTTGGCGCTCTGGTATATGCAACCCCTGTGGTGGGGGGCATGATTGCCGACAAATACCTGGGCTACCGAAATGCCATTCTCAATGGAGGTATTATGATGGCCATCGGGTTGATGCTCATGGCAATGGGCAACTACTACACTTTCTACCTCGGCCTGGGATTTCTGACCACCGGCAACGGCCTCTTTAAACCCAACATCTCTAGTATGGTGGGTGGCCTTTATCCTCAAGGGGATCCGCGGCGCGATGCCGGTTTTACCATCTTCTATATGGGGATTAACCTGGGTGCATTTCTCTCTCCACTGGTGTGCGGATACATCGCCATGGAGTATGGTAGGGTGTATGGGTTTGGAGCCGCCGGACTGGGCATGCTGCTCGGACTGGCTGTATTCCAATACGCAATAGCCAAAGGGGTGTTCGGTCAACTGGGTCTCCCCCCGGTTTCCAAAGAGAATGGCGAAAAGGTAATGGGGCTCTCCAAATCGAATTTCTCCCTGCTGCTTACCTATGCCGCCGTGCCGCTGCTTACCCTCCTGGTGTACAAAAGTCACCTGGCCGGCTACCTGCTCTATGTGGTGCTCGCTATGGTGGTCTTTATCGTGGGTAAATCCTTCGCCGAAATCACCCGTGCCGAACGCGAAAAAATTATCGCCATCTTTATTCTGGCCGTATTCAGTACCATCTTCTGGTCGTTCTTCGAACAGGCCGGAAGTTCCATTACGCTCTTTGCCGAGCGCAATGTTAACCTGGTATTTATGAATGCCGAACAGACCAACAGCATCAATCCCCTCTACATCATCGCCCTCGCCATTCCGGTGTCGTTCTTCTGGACCTGGCTGTCGAACCGCAAGATGAACCCTTTTACGCCCTATAAATTTGCCTTCGGGATTGCCCAACTTGGCATCGGATTTCTGGTGTTTGCCTATGGGGCAAGGTTTGCCAGCGAAGTGGGACTGGTTCCCCTCTGGACCCTCTTCCTGGGCTATTTCCTGATTACCACCGGAGAGCTCTTTATCAGTCCGATTGGCCTCTCGATGGTTACCCGCCTCTCGCCCGCCAAAGTGGTATCGTTTATGATGGGCGTCTGGTTCCTGTCGGTCTCCTTTGCCCAGCATATCGCGGGCTTTATCGCCAAACTTACCACCAAGGAGGTGAGCGCCGACGAGGGCATCATGAACCGGCTTGCTGAAGCGGTTACCGGATTGTCGCCCCAGTCGGTCGCTGGCAAGGATGCCGCCTTTACCACCCTGCTGCAATACACCAATGTGTTTACCACCATTGCCGTAATAGCATTGATTACTGCAGTGGTCGCCATCCTGATCTCTCCCCTCATCCGCAAGCTGATGCACGGAGAACATTGATATATTGTACGATATTCACAGAAAGGGAGGGCTTAGGTTCTCCCTTTTTTTTGCCGTACATTTTTGCATGCTCTCTGGGCCCCCCGCACGGCAGTGTATGGGTCCCGATGGCCGAAATTGCTCTGTATGGATTCCACCAGTTCCGGTTGCCAATATTTAAATTACTGCAGGATATAACGCCCAAACTACCCGAATATCCATTGCCCGAACCACGAAGGGCAGCCACAAAAAAAAGCCGCCTTGCGGGCGGCTTTGGGTTGACCTACTAGGGCTCGAACCTAGACTCTTCTGAACCAAAATCAGACGTGTTGCCAATTAC
>CAYGIQ010000217.1:0-3420 GCA_964349885.1 uncultured Prolixibacteraceae bacterium
GATGTAAGTGGCAACTTTTCGGGGTGGCCTACATTAAATGGGAAATTGTGGATTGAATTTTGTTTTTGAAAATATGCCTTAGTCGATTTCTAGATGCCTGCAGGTTGATTTCGATGGCAAAAGAATATTTTATAGCCAATTAAGTATGAATTTTAAAATGTTTTACATGAAAGGAATTGGATTTTCGGTGGTCGCCAAATGGATGTTGGCCATAGTGTTTGTGGTAGGGGGAAGTTGGTTGTCGATGGCGGGCACGTCGGGGCAAAAGCTCACCAATGCCGAAAAGTTGGGTTTTCCCAAAGGCAAGAAGGTGATTTTGCTGCACAACGACGATGCCGGGATGTGTGTAGAAGCAAACGATGCCACTAAATTTTATATCGAGAAAGGATATGTTACTTCAGCTGCGGTTATGATGCCCTGTCCTGTGGCACGTGAAATGGTGGAGTGGGCGAAGCAGCATCCCAATGCTGACCTTGGTGTACACTTGACACTCACCAGCGAGTGGAAAACCTACCGATGGTCTACCATGGTGGACAAAGCTCAGGTTCCCGGTCTTATCGATGGCCAAGGAATGATGTGGCCCGATGTCCGTTCCGTAGTTATGAATGCCTCTCCAGCAGAGGTAGAGAAGGAGATTAGGGCACAAATTGAGAGTATGTTGGCCATGGGTTACAAACCAACACACATCGATACCCACATGGGCACCCTTTATGGATCGGCTGAATTTGTGAAGGTATTTCTCAAAATTGCCGAAGAGTATCGCTTGCCTGCCAATGCCATCGATATTTCAGATCCCAGAATTGCACAGCAGTTTCGCGATCAGGGTTACCCCATCACTGCCGAGGTGGTAGAAGTCATGAACAACTATACCTTACCAAAGCTTGATAATTTTGGCAGTGTTCCAAAGGGGGGTAGCTATCAGGAGGTGCGCGATAACTTTTTTGCATACGTCAACAGTTTGGGAAGCGGACTCACCGAGATCATATTTCATGCTTCGGTGCCCACCGAAAACCTTAAATCCATTACTGGCTCATGGCAGCAACGAGGCTGGGAGGCTGAACTTTTTGCCGATCCGGTGGTACACAAGTTCTTTACCGACAACGATATTATTCTCACCAACTGGAGGGAGATTATGGAGCGCTTCGAAGCGCGCAATTAATAAATAGATGAAGGCTCCCTTTCCAATTCTGGAGGGAGCCGTTTTCTTATACTATTTTCGTAGCTCTCCCTGAGCGGTCCTGTAAGGGACTTCCTTCAAGTGTTGAGTCTTTTCAGAAACACCCAAGTAGGCAACTAAACCCAAAACTATAAACCATGAGAAAAAATCAAGGAATTTCAAGGCGGGGTTTCATCGAAACTACCGCAGCCGCAGCTGCCGGTTTTACCATTGTGCCGAGCAATGTAATAGCTGGTCTGGGGCACAAGGCTCCGAGCGATAAGCTCAACATTGCCGGTATTGGCATTGGTGGAATGGGCCGAGGCAACATTCAGCGTATGGCTGGCGAAAACATTGTAGCCCTTTGCGATGTCGACTGGACCACCGGAGGACGTATTAATGTGCCGGCTGTTTTTGAGACCTATCCACAGGCTGCCCGTTACAAAGACTGGCGAAGGATGTACGACGAGATGGGAAAATCGATCGATGCAATTATGTGTTCGACCTCCGATCATACCCACGCCATTATTACTGCTCATGCCCTTGCCATGGGAAAACATGCGTTTACCCAGAAGCCTCTGACGCACAGCGTCTATGAGTCACGACTGCTTACCCGTCTGGCCGATAAGTACAAGGTGGCCACCCAAATGGGCAACCAGGGCTCGTCCGCCGAAGGTGTACGGCAAATTTGTGAATGGATATGGAACGGTGAAATTGGCGAAGTGGTGAAGATCGAAGCCTACACCAACCGGCCTACATGGCCGCAGGGAATGCTGGCTCCTTCCGAGGAACAAGCGATACCTGCTGAGCTTGACTGGGATCTATTTTTAGGGCCGGCAAAATACCGTCCGTATCATGCCGCTTACCACCCTTGGGTTTGGCGGGGTTGGTGGGATTTTGGCACCGGCGCCTTGGGCGATATGGCATGCCATGTAATGCACCCGGTTTTTGCAGCCATGAAGCTCACCTACCCAACGAAGGTTTCGGGCAGCTCTACCCCGTTTACCCCCGATAGTCCTCCCGGAGCAGAGATTGCCCATCTTACATTCCCTGCCAGAGAGGTTCCGTCGTATGTAAAGATTGGCTTCCCCGAAATTGAAGTCTCTTGGTTCGATGGTGGATTGAAACCGCAGTTCCCCGACAACTGGCCCATGGCAAGAAGACAGAGCTCAGGGGTTATCTTTCGGGGCACCAAAGACATACTGATTTGTGGCGAGTATGGCACCGATCCCATCTTGTTATCGGGCAGGGTTCCGAATGTGCCCAAGACCCTTCGCAGGGTGGAAACCAATCATGAAGAGGATTGGATCAGGGCTTGTAAAGAGCAGCCGGAATATCGGGTTCCCTCGGCCTCGGATTTCAGTGAAGCTGGTCCTTTCAACGAAATGGTGGTGCTGGGTGTTTTATCGACCCGACTGCAATCGCTCAACAAGGTATTGCAATGGAATGGTGCTCGCATGGAGTTTACCAATATAGGCGATGGCGAAATGGTAAGAATCGACCGGAATACTGAAGTGCCGGCCAAACAATTTGCCGCCAATCTCATTAAGCATCCTTATCGCGACGGCTGGACGCTGCCCGAGATGCCCGTATAATCGGGTGTTTTAACCGCTTAAATTTATCTTTTCGGTTACCTATACCACCCGCTTCTGCGTAATGCAGAAGTGGGTGCATTTTCGGAAGATCCAAACTGCCTGTTATTTGAAATATTTACCTGGATCTATTCAGCCGGTAGGCAACACCCGCTCCGATGAGCATTACCGGAAAAGCCAGTATAAAACCGAGTACTAACTCAAAGGGGATCAGGTTGTGCGACGATGGATCAATTACCAGAATGTCGAACAGGGCTCTCATGAGGATGGCCGTTGTAGCGCCGATTGCCCCGAAAAGAGCCACCTTTAAAGGGGATTTGCTGCTTATTAATCCACCTGCCAGACCCGCCAGCAATGCTGCCAGCGACCAGCGAAGTATAAAGGTTATGTTTATCATATTTATTTCTGACAGGGTAATGGTCCATTGGGCAATACCTGCAGCAATAAAGCCGATTCCAAGCAGGATGGTGGTCGAATTTTTCTGTTTGGCGAAATTCATCGAAGAGGTTATTTGAATGAAATAAGTCAAAAATAATGAAAAAGTCATCGAATGAGCAGGTTATATCCACCAATGAAAATTTCATTGATCCTCTGAAGGAATTGATTTAATTCCTGTGAAATTTTTTACCGGAATTGGTTTTAAAATATTTTTCTGCCACTATATGCCTGATA
>CAYGIQ010000218.1:0-3400 GCA_964349885.1 uncultured Prolixibacteraceae bacterium
TATTGGTACACCGCAAAACAGAGCTGTTGCGGGTACACTTGGATATGAAGCAGGTAGATTTTACGACGGGAACCATTATGCTGCCGAGATTGAAGCAGACCTGAACTTATCGGCAAGCCTTCAGGTTTCCGGTTCCTATAAATTCGACAGAATTAGTTTTCCGGAGCGAAATCAGCAATTTACCAACAACCTTGCCCGGGTGAAGCTGACCTATATGCTCAATACTAAAATTTCGGCCAGTTCATATGTTCAGTTTAACGAAAACGACAATCTGGTGGTCACCAACTTCAGGCTAAGGTATAATCCTGTCGATGGCAACGATTTTTATCTCGTTCTTAACGATTTAAGATTTATTGATAACAAACTGAATGGGACTAAACCGCCTGCATATTTAAACCGCACCGTTTTGCTTAAATACACCCATACTTTCCGGTTGTAAATATTAATTTCCATATATGTTCATACATTTGTACATAATGGAATTAAAACTGAACCATAAGAGCGCCCTTCCCCTCCATGCCCAAGCCGAACAACTGCTGCGAAAGTTGATTGAATTACCTGAGTACCGCGATGGCAAAATGCTCCCTAAAGAGATGGAACTCGCCAGCCGATTGGGCATCAGTAGAAATACCCTGCGGCAGGCAACCTCTCGCCTCGAATACGAAGGACTGATTGTAAGAAAAAAAGGTTCGGGAACCAAGGTTGCCGACAAGCCTTTGGTGACACAGCTCTCGAGTTGGCATTCATTTACACACGAAATGAATGCTAAAGGGATCCCTTTTAAAAACATCAAGATTATTGCCCAATGGGAAAATGCCGACGCCAAGATTGCTCATTTTTTTGGGATAGAAGAGGCTACAAAGGTTTTGAAAATTGCTCGACTGAGGGGCGATGATCAGGGACCATTTGTATATTTCGAGAGTTATCTCCATCCTCGGCTTGGCCTTACCGACGGTGAGGACTATTCAACCCCTTTATATTCGCTGATTGAACAGAAATGCCATGTAATCCCTTCCATATCAAGGGAAAATCTAAGTGCCATTCTTCCTGACCCCAGACTTAAGCGTTTGCTAAAACTATCGGCACATGAGCCGGTTTTATGCCGAGAGCGGTATGTTTCCGACCCTGGAGACCGACCCATCGAGTACAACATCGGATATTACAACGCACAAAAATTTACCTATTCTATTGAGATTACCCGATGACCGAATCCTATGCCATAGGCGCCGATATTGGTGGAAGCCATATTAGCTGCCAACTTTTCGACCTTCATACTTTTCAGCCGCTTCCCTATCCCGAAATCAGGATGGCCGTCGATAGCCGAGGGTCCGCAGAAACCATCATACAGGCCTGGAGCAGCGCCATTGCTGAAGCAGCATCCGATTTGGAATTGTCGACTCTTGCAGGAATTGGCGTTGCCATGCCCGGCCCCTTTGACTACCTTCAGGGCATTGGCTGGTTTCGGAATGTGGAAAAGTTTGACGCACTCTATGGATACGATGTCCGCAATGCACTGAAATCGGCACTGACCTTACCCGAAAGCTTTAGGTTAAGGTTTATCAACGATGCCACAGCCTTCGCATTGGGAGAAGCCATTGCAGGTAAAGCAGCCCACCGGAGTAGGATTATCGCCATCACCCTAGGAAGTGGTTTTGGCGCTACTTTTATGTCCGATAGGTTACCTGTTACCAATGATCCCAGTTTGCCTGAAAATGGCTATCTATACAACTTACCTTTTAAAGATAGCATAGCCGACGAATACTTCTCGACCCGATGGTTTGTAAACCGGTTTATGGAGCTAACCGGACAAAAGATTGCCCATGTTAAGGAGCTTATTGCAACTGACACTCAAATGGCAGATCGGATGATGCAGGAGTTTGGCTTTAATCTTGGTCTGTTTATGTCGCCCTGGATCAAGACCTTCAGGGCAGAGAGTCTGATCATTGGGGGCAACATCGCCCGTGAGATGGAGCGATTCGCACCTTCCCTGCAAAAAAGTCTCTCCCTAGCCGGTCATTCAACCGAATGTCTGCAGGCTGCCGAAGGTGAAATTTCAGCCCTTATGGGAAGTGCAGCCCTGTGCAGCGATGATTTTTATGCCCGTATAAATCCTTAACGACTCCACAAACTGAAACACCTCATAATCTTATCCTGATGATATGAAATTATACTACTTTTTACTGTTATTCCTGGTCAGTTGCACCCCGAAATCAGCACCCTTCCGACTCACAGAGACCGAAGTTGCTGCCAATCCCTATTTCAACTACACACGCACCAAAGCTTTGGAGATTGTCCAAACCGGCTTTAATGCAGGCGATAGTTACGGCGAAGTATGGATACGGGATTACAACACCTTTATTGAATTATCGGCGCTGGTTTATGAGTCCGAGGTTCTGCGCGAAAATCTATTGGTTTTTTTCAGATTGCAAGGGCAGGATGGAAATATAGCCGATGGTTTCATCCCGGTGGAGCGAGCTAGAGCTGGCTACGACTACATCTACTCCGATTTAGAACCTCGCTATGCCGGGCACAAAAATACGGTTGAAACCGATCAGGAAAGTTCTCTTGTTCAGGCTGTTTATAAATACATTCAGGTTACGGGCGACAACGACATACTCGACCGTAAGGTTGGCGAGTTCAGTGTTGCCGAGCGACTCGATATGGCCATGGATTTTCTTATGAACCACCGGCTCGATACAACATACAGTCTTTTATGGGGAGCCACCACAGCCGACTGGGGGGATGTACAACCCGAACATGAATGGGGTGTTTACCTTACCGATGATACCCACTATGCATTAGATATTTACGATAATGCCATGTTCCTGATTGCCCTCGACAACCTAATGGAGATGCTTCCAGAAAGGAGCTCCAAGTGGATGCCTGTAAGGGAGCAGATTGCCTCCAATACCCGAAAGCATTTGTGGGATTCGGCAGCCGGAAAATTCATCCCCCATATCTACCTCAACGGTTCACCCTTTCCCGACGATTTCGATGAAAACGAGATCTACTACCATGGAGGAACAGCCGTGGCCATAGAGGCCGGACTACTCTCGAACGAAGAGATTCGCCATTCGCTGGAAGTTATGATCGAAAACATGAAGGCAGCCGGAGCTGCTTCGATCGGACTTACACTCTATCCTCCTTATCCTGAGGGCTTTTTTAAAAACAAAGGAATGTATCCTTATGGTTATCAAAACGGCGGCGATTGGACCTGGTTTGGTGGAAGAATGATTCAGGCTTTGATTCAGCACGGTTTTATAGACGAAGCCTACGAGCAAATTCAACCCATGGTTAAAAGGGTAATGGTTAACGAGGGTTTCTTTGAATGGTATACGGTAGACAATCAACCACGTGGCTCAGGAACTTTCCGGGGTGAGGCCGGAGTGCTGCACAAATC
>CAYGIQ010000219.1:0-3394 GCA_964349885.1 uncultured Prolixibacteraceae bacterium
CAAATTTTTCTGGTGGATATTACAATTGTGATGGTTTTATTCTAAATATCATGGCCGGGATTAAGTTCTAAAAAAAAGAAGAGACTGTTTTTTTATCAACAAACAGTCTCTTCAGATATGGTTAAACTTTTGGTAGCTCCCAAGGTTTTCGGTACTCAGGTGTCAGATAAGCATTGGCCTCGGCATCGTTAATAAACGTGCTTTTATCGTTGTCCCAATATAACCTTCGCCCGGTTTTATAAGCCACATTCCCCAGATGGCATACCTTCGCTGTGTTGGCTCCGATTTCAATACTGGCATTGGGTGTAAGACTTCGGTCTTTTATGCAGTCAATAAAATTTGCCATGTGCAATTCGAGGCCTTTGCCGGTTGATCTCTGCATTTCCACCCGTTCCATTTCTGGTTTCCGGTTTTTAAATTCGGGAATAACTTCCCAACCGCCACGGTCAACCACAAGAGTTCCCAGGTTTCCAACAAAAGCAACACCATGGGTGCGGCCAAAATGACCTCCATCAATACCAATTCCATGGTCCCATAAAACGGTATAGCCATCAAACTCATAAAGTGCCTGTTGGGTATCGGGTGTTTCGCAGGCATCATCGGGATAAGCAAATTTACCTCCCATAGACATAACTGATTTTGGGCCTTTGGCGTTCATGCCAAACAAGGCATAGTCAATAATGTGCACGCCCCAGTCGGTCATCATGCCACCTGCATAATCCCAGTACCACCTGAATGTAAAGTGAAACCGGTTTGGGTTGAAAGGCCGTTTGGGTGCAGGGCCCAACCAAAAATCATAATCAACTCCTGCAGGAACAGGCCCGTCGGGTTTAACCGGTACTGATGACATCCAGCCCTGGTAGGACCAGGTTCGAACAGTTCGTATTTTTCCGAGTTTGCCGGAGTGGACAAACTTTACAGCATCCATCCAGTGCGGATCGCTGCGTTGCCATTGCCCCACCTGGGTTACCACATTGTAACGTTTGGCAGCCCGTTCCATAATATTACATTCTTCGATGGAGTTGGCCAGCGGTTTTTCGCAAAAAATGTGTTTGCCCAATTGTGCTGCGTTAACATAAGGGATACAGTGCCAATGGTCGGGTGTGCCGATAATTACCACATCGATATCCTTGTTTTCGAGCATTTTGCGGAAATCGGAATAGCCTTTGGGTTTAGACCCCTGTAACTTTTCGGTGTCGGCAACGCGCTCATCGAGAACGTTTTTATCTACATCGCATATAGCAACACATTCGGTATTGGGTTGCCCAAGGAATGCCCTCAGGTTCGACATCCCCATTCCTTTTGCGCCAATTAACCCGCATTTTAGTTTTTCATTAGCTCCCAGAATGCTGGAATAGACATTGTGGGGCAGTCCGGCAGTCAGTCCGGCACCGGCAGCCACAATTGCAGTTTTTTTGATAAAGTTTCTTCGATTAGCCATTTTATTTATGATTTATGATTGATAATTTTTAATTGGTTTGGTAAAGTATTAATCGAAATCCAGGGTTTCACTTCTCCGGTAAACAGTTCCTCTGAAATTGGCGATCAATTCTTCATTTTCGTTCGACACATCTATCAGGTATGTTCCCAGCCGGTTGTTAAGTGAAATTTCCCTGGCTGTTGCGGTGAGTACTCCCGATTGAAGCGCTTTAAAGAATGAAATACTGGCATCTATCGCAAGAGCCACCCTTCCATGAGCATTGGAAGCCACAGCAAAGGTGAAATCGGCTAGCGTAAACAATGCGCCTCCATGGATTACACCTACACTGTTCAGGTGGAAATACTGAACCTCCATGCTGGCTTTGGCAAAACCGGGTGAGGCTTCTACAAGAGAAATTCCGTTATGCTTTGCAAATCGGTCTTTGTCGAACTGTCGTTGGTATTTTGAAATATCTGAATTCAACCTGAGAAATTTAAAGCATTTTTTCGATGATGTTTTCAAACATTCAGGTGATGCCTGATATAATTTTCAATAAATTTATAAACGAACCTTCCTTTGGAAGGGGTCCGAGGAAAGCTTCTCTCATTCTCTTTGCATAGCATCATCAAATGCTACATCCGAAGGTTCGAAATCGGAATAGCGGACGAATTCGCAGGCTTCGGCAGCGCCGGCCTCGCGGTTCATACCACTGTCTTCCCACTCAACAGATAGCGGTCCTTTGTAGCCGATATCGTTCAGTGCGCGGATAATGTTTTCAAAGTCGATCTTGCCCCGGCCTAAACTTCTGAAGTTCCAGTAGCGGCGGTTATCGCCAAATTCCATGTGCCCACCGAAAACGCCAACTGCTCCTGGTACATCGCTCCAGAACACATCTTTCATGTGCACATGGAAAATCCTGTCGCTGAATTCATAAATAAATCGAACGTAATCAACTCCTTGATAGCCAAAGTGGCTCGGATCGTAATTAAACCCGAATGCGGGATGATAATTCAGAGCCTTTAAGGTTTGATGTGCCGAATGGATATCAAATGCAATTTCGGTAGGATGGACTTCGAGTGCAAATTTGACACCCAGTTTCTGGAATTCATCCAGAATGGGGATCCACCGTTTGGCAAAATCTTCATATCCCTTTTTGATCATTTCGGGAGGTACTGGCGGGAACGAGTAAAGCAGGTGCCATATCGGACTGCCTGTAAATCCCACAACAGTATCGAGCCCCAGCATTTTTGCAGCTTCGGCAGTTTTAATTACTTCCTGCGCTGCCCGTTGCCTAACACCTTCAGGGTCGCCATCGCCCCAGATGTAAGGGGGCAGAATACCTTTATGCCGTTCATCAATAATATCGGACACACATTGTCCGACCAGATGGGTTGATATAGCAAAAAGCTTCAAGTCATATTTGTCAAGAAGGGCTTTACGTTGATCGCAATAAGCCTGATCGGCTTTGTCGATTTCCATGTGGTCGCCCCAGGTGCAGAGTTCCAGTCCGTCGTAGCCAAACTCTTTGGCCTTCCGGCACATGGTTTCAATGGGAAGATCGGCCCATTGTCCGGTAAAAAGTGTTACTGGTCTTGCCATGATGTAAAAGGATAAAAGTTAAAGGTAAAAGTTAAAAGGATACGGTTCGGCTTCGCTCACCGGCCATTTGAGAATGGGTGCTGAGCAGCGGTTGCTGAGCGGAGTCGAAGCCAAAGTGAAATAATTATTCTGGCCACTTGAACCATTTTTTGGTATCGTTGTAGCCCGATTCTACTACAATGTCGATAAACTGCATTCCGCGGATTCCGTCTTCCACTCCTGGGAAGTCGAGCCATTCGGGTTTGGGTTCCCTGCCGTCGATCTTCGCCTGAAGGGTATAGGCAAAATTGCGGTAAATATTGGCAAAAGCCTCCAGATATCCCTCGGGATGACCGCCTGGTGTACGGGTATTGGCCACTGCTGCTTCGTTCATCC
>CAYGIQ010000220.1:0-3386 GCA_964349885.1 uncultured Prolixibacteraceae bacterium
CAAAATCTTTACAATGAACTCCTGCTTTCGCGGCTGCAAATCTAAAGAGGTTTTTTAGATTACAGCCTTGCGGTTGGATATTTCTTCTAAAAAAATTCAATATTGGATACTAACCATTGCTAACCAATACGTTAACACCATCGACCTTTGGGTAACATTCCAAAAATTGAGATCTCCAGATATCCATTAGAGCGCAATACAACAGCAAAGCAGCCCAACTGCCCAATTATAATACCCTGATGGAGGTGTCGCCAATTAACGATACTCTGTATAATCCTTCAATTTTGATTGTTCCCTGTTTCAAAGCAAAAAATCGGCGAACGGTGTCGATGAAATTAATAGTACTTCCAGTGAATTAATCCCTTGGGTGTTTGATTGAGGTGAAAAATATGGGGTTTCGCAATTGTTTCTCAGAAAAACGTAATTTCGCAGGAAACAAAATTGAACCTCAGTGGACAAAATTGTTGTTATTATACCTACTTATAACGAGAAGGAGAATGTAGAGAAAATGATTGTAAAGGTTTTCTCTCTCAATACTCTATTTCACCTTCTGATTATCGATGATAACTCACCCGATGGGACGGCTGAAATAGTCAGAAAGCTGCAATCCCTCTATGCCGATCGTTTACATCTTATAGAAAGGCAAGGGAAGTTAGGTCTTGGAACTGCCTATATAACTGGATTCAGGTGGGCACTGAAGCATCAATTCGACTATATATTTGAAATGGATTGCGATTTCTCTCACAATCCCGACGATCTGGAAAGACTTTACAGCACTGTTCGCGCAGGAGCAGATCTGGCGATTGGCTCGCGCTACATATCTGGCATCAATGTAATAAATTGGCCGTTGGGCAGGGTGATTATGTCTTACATGGCTTCGGTTTATGTGCGAATGATAACCGGAATGCCTGTGATGGATACAACAGCAGGTTTTAAATGTTACCGACGAAAGGTTTTGGAGTCAATCAATTTTGATACCATTAAATTAAAGGGATACGGATTCCAAATTGAAATGAAATTTACCACCTTCAAACTGGGATATTCCATCGTAGAGGTCCCCATCATTTTTACCGACAGGAAAGAGGGCACTTCTAAAATGAGTGGGGGAATTTTTAACGAAGCGCTTTGGGGAGTTCTTGAAATGAAATTTAAAAGCCTGTTCTTCCCCTACAAACCAATTAATCCAAACTGATGCATCATTGAGGGCTATTCCCTGCTTTATTCCGTTATACCTTAAAAGGCAAGTTTTAAGATTGCCACCATTGATTGATATGCTTTTTGGCAGTCCACGCTGCTTCAACTGCTTAAAATCGTTCGCTCGCTGACTAAATTCTGCCTTGTTTGCTATCTTTGAAACAATAAAAGCAGTCGAATGAAAACAATGATTAAGAATGCCACCATTGTAAACGAAGGGAAACAGTTCACTGGTCATGTTCTAATAGACGGCGAACTGATTCAATCCATCTTTTTAGGAGAACTTCCTCCACAAATTGAACAGGAGGCCAATACAACCATCGATGCAACTGGTCAGCTGCTTATTCCGGGGGCCATCGACGATCAGGTGCATTTCAGGGAACCTGGCTTGACGCACAAAGGGGATATCCAATCCGAAAGCATTGCTGCTGTGGCAGGAGGCATAACTTCTTACATGGAAATGCCCAACACACTGCCCCAAACAACCACGCAGCAGCTGCTTGAGCAAAAATACATACGGGCTTCGGAAGTGTCGGCTGCCAATTACTCCTTTTACATGGGGGCTACAAACGAAAACCTGCAGGAAGTTCTGAAAACAAACCCCGCCAATGTTTGTGGTGTAAAGGTTTTTATGGGTTCGTCGACCGGCAACATGCTGGTTGACGATGCTTCGGTTTTGTCGGAGCTTTTTAAATCATCCAAAATGCTGATTGCTGTGCATTGTGAAGATGAACCCACAATTCAGAAAAACAGCCAACTTGCGCGACAGCGCTACGGCGAAAATGTACCCTTCTCTCAACATGCGCACATCCGCAATGCTGAGGCCTGCTTTCGGTCATCCTCGAAGGCCGTTAACCTGGCATCCAAGTATAATACCCGCCTTCATATCCTGCACCTGTCGACCGCAATGGAACTGGAACTCTTTTCCAGTCGGCCACTGGCAGAGAAGCGTATTACGGCCGAAGCGTGTATTCACCACCTTTGGTTCACAGAGATCGATTATCTGAAGCATGGAAGTCGGATTAAGTGGAATCCATCGGTCAAGTCTGAATCAGACCGGAGTGCCCTCCGTAACGCACTCTTTACCAACAAAATTGATGTAGTAGCTACAGACCATGCCCCTCACACGCTCACCGAAAAGCAAAACAGCTATTTTAACGCACCTTCGGGAGGCCCACTTGTGCAACATGCGCTGCCTGCAATGCTCGAATTATGCAAAAGGGGAATATTCCCTGTGGAACTGGTCGTGCAAAAAATGTGTCATGCTCCTGCCGAACTATTTGGCGTTGTGAAAAGAGGCTTTATTCGGGAGGGCTACTTTGCGGATCTGGTTTTGATACATCCGCACCAGCCTTGGGTGGTTTCCCCTTCGAATCTGCTGTACAAATGCGGTTGGTCGCCCTATGAAGGGGAGGCATTTTCCCACTCCATAACCCATACTTGGGTAAACGGTAAGCTCGCCTGGGTTCAGGGAGAATATACCGGAATCAATGCAGGAAAGCGACTTCTATTTAAACGATAACCAGTGCAACTGGCTGTTGCATTGAAATTTATACAATATACAATGGTGGTTACATGTATACTGCTGTTCCTTGCGGGATTTCAAAACACAAGGTCCGATCAGGACAGTTTTATGATTGAACGTCAGAAAATGGTGTCGAACCAATTGATCGCCAGAGGAATTTCAGACCTGCGGGTAATCTCTGCTTTCGAAAAGGTGGAACGACACCTTTTTGTGCCTGAAGCCTTACGCCGATTCGCTTACGCCGATCAGCCACTTCCAATCGGCGACGGACAAACCATATCGCAACCCTACATGGTGGCCTACATGAGCGAGGTTATTGCCATTCAACCCGGAGAAAAAGTTCTGGAAATCGGCACCGGATCAGGTTATCAGGCAGCCATACTGGCAGAAATGGGAGCTCATGTATATTCGATCGAGGTTCTTGAACCCTTGGCCGAAAGGGCCGCGAACACGCTTAACAGATTGGGATACAAAAACCTGCATTTAAAAACAGGCGATGGATACCTTGGTTGGAATGACCATGCTCCATATGATGCCATAGTGGTGACCTGTTCTCCAACAAAGATTCCCCAAGCATTGCAAGATCAACTTGCCGAAGGAGGCAGAATGATTGTACCCGTGGGTTCCCAAAATTCAATTCAATATCTCTATTTGTTGGAAAAAAAAG
>CAYGIQ010000221.1:0-3337 GCA_964349885.1 uncultured Prolixibacteraceae bacterium
TCGGCTACAACAAAGGTGCTTCCTCCAACAAAAATGAAGTCCTCGGCTTCGGCCGCCTTGCGGGCAGAAGCATAGGCATTTGCTACCGATTCATAAACCTCACCCTTGAGCCCAAAAACTGCAGCAGCTTGTTGCAGCTTAAGGGCATTGAGTGCCCTCGGAATATCGGCCTGACAGAAATAGTATTTTGCATCAGTGGGCAGCAATTTTAGCACCCCCGAAGGATCCTTGTCGGCCACCGTTCCAAAAACCACATGCAACTTCTTGTAGGGCGTTTGCCTGATTTGCTCTGCAACTTCCGCTATACCTCCCTCATTGTGACCGGTATCACATATTATTCGGGGATTTGCACCCAACGTTTGCCATCTTCCCTGCAGTGATGTATTTTTCCTTACCTGAGCCAATCCATCGTAAATTGCCTGTTCAGGAATGAACCAACCCAGTTCGAGCAACAAATCAATAGCTTTAAGAACACCCGGAAGATTGTAGCGCTGGTATCTGCCAATAAGGTCACTCTTTAAATCAGGGTAAACGCGTCGCCCCTCGCTGGTAACGGCAAACCTTTGATAGCCTTCGGAATCGGCCAGGGAGTATTTTACCTGATAAATGTCTTCGCCAAACCAAAGTGGTGACTTCATTTTCCCGGCCACAGAAACAAATACCGGCGAGGTATCAGGCTGCCGCTGGCTCACCACTACAGGTACAGCAGGTTTGATTATTCCCGCCTTTTCGGCCGCAATAAGCGGCAATGAATCTCCTAACAGTTCGGTATGGTCGAGACTTATGTTGGTAATGATGCTAAGTATGGGGGCTATGATGTTGGTTGAATCCAGTCTGCCCCCCAGTCCGACCTCAACAACTGCTATATCAACCTTTTGTTGAGAAAAATAATCGAAAGCCATTATGGCCGTTAGTTCAAAAAACGATGGTTGGAGTTCATCGTGAACTCCTCGGCTCCTATAATCATCGACCCAATCGGCAACGAACTGTTGATCGACCATATGTCCGTCGACCCTTATGCGCTCGCGAAAATCCTTAAGGTGGGGTGATGTAAACAATCCGGTTCGGTAGCCCGAAGCCTGCAGTATGGAGGCTATCATGTGCGACACCGATCCTTTACCGTTGGTCCCCGCCACATGAACCGAAGGGTAATTCCGATGGGGATGGTTGAATAGGCTGTCGAGGCGCAGGGTGGTCTCTAGGCTATGTTTATAAGCCGGCGGACCCGTGCGCTGGAACATGGGCAGCCGATTGTATAGATACTCCAAGGTTGCTTTATAGCGATCCATAAGGCGACTTATTAACCGCTGCAAGTTTATATATTCTTCGGAGATTAGATTAGGTAGGCTGCCAATTTTTCTACATTTACGTCAACTACAATGTTAGCTGTTATGCCTAAGAAGAAAAATTTATCGAAGATCTTCATCCTCGACACCAATGTTATTCTACACGACCATACCTGTATTTATCAGTTCGAAGACAACGATATAGTGTTGCCCATCACTGTGCTAGAAGAACTGGATAAATTCAAGCGCGGCAACGACCTGATCAATTATCAGGCGAGAGAGTTTGTGCGACTGCTCGATGAAATTGTGGGTGATGAACTTTTCAACGGTGGCAAACAGTTGGGCAGTAAAATGGGCAAATTGCGCATTGAAACCGGAAAACCCTTTTCAGAGGAATTAAAGAATTCATTCCGAGAGGACATTCCGGACCATCACATTCTGGCCATTGCTGAATGGACTGCAGCAAATTACCCCGACAGGAAAACAGTGCTGGTGTCGAAGGATATCAATCTGAGGATGAAGGCAAAATCTTTGGGCATTCAGGCCGAGGATTACAAAACCGACCAGATACATGACATCAACCTACTCGATAAGACCGTTGATACTTTCGATAATTTCAGTCCGGAACTAATAGAACGGCTCTACCATGAAGGAGGCGTAAACCTGCCAGAATTCAACTGGAACCATGTACCCGAAGCCAATGAATGTTTCATTCTAAGGGGGAACAGCTCAAGCGTTCTGGCCCGTTACAATGCAACTGCAAAACGGATTGTGCGGATTGAGAAGAAAACAGCATACGGAATTAAACCGCGTAACGCCGAGCAGACGTTCAGCCTTGAAGTACTTGCCGACCCTGACATCAAACTGGTAGCCCTGACAGGAAAAGCAGGAACTGGCAAAACATTGCTGGCGCTGGCTGCAGCACTGGAACAGCACGCACACTTCGATCAGATTCTGCTGGCACGACCCATAGTAGCGCTAAGCAACCGTGATCTCGGTTTTCTTCCCGGCGACGCCATGGAAAAGATCAACCCATACATGCAACCCCTTTTCGACAACCTTGGGGTAATAAAACATGTATTCAACGCACGCAGCCCCGAGTACCAGCGAATTGAGGAGTTGCAAAAAGAGGACCGGCTGGTCATTACTCCCCTCGCATACATACGCGGCAGAAGCTTATCGAATGTTTATTTCATCATTGACGAAGCGCAGAACTTAACCCCCCATGAGATAAAGACCATTATAACACGTGCGGGTGAAGGCACCAAGATGGTGTTCACAGGCGACTTGCAGCAGATTGACTCTCCCTATCTCGACATGCGTTCGAACGGACTCTCCTACCTAACGGAAAGAATGCGCAATCAAGAGATTTTTGCACACATCAATTTGTTGAAAGGCGAGCGAAGCTACCTTGCAGAACTCGCCAGCAATCTGCTTTAGTAAATACGAATTGAGCGCCATTGTATATTCTACCACGGTTAATAAAAGATAATTTTATCCTGATTCGAAACCAAGGGGAGCTATTTTGGCCCGCAAAATGCTAATTTTGTGCCGTTTTGTTCAGAAACCATTATGAATTATCAAGGCAAGAAAGCGGCATTTTATACCTTGGGGTGTAAACTTAATTTTTCGGAAACCTCTACCATTGCTCATTCCTTAGAGGATGCCGGTTTCCGAAAAGTCGAATTCGAAGAGAAGGCCGATGTTTACGTCATCAATACCTGTTCGGTAACCAACTCGGGCGATAAAAGTAGCCGGAACATCATCCGCAAGGCCATTCGCAACAACCCAGAAGCCATGATTGTCGTGGTAGGATGTTATGCCCAGCTTAAGCCTGAAGAGATTGGCCACCTCGAAGGCGTTGACCTGGTACTCGGAACCCAGGAAAAATTTAAAATTCCGGAACTTCTTGGCGACCTCACAAAACGTTCAGTAACAGAGATACACACCACCAGGTTGGCCAACATTAAAACCTACCATCGGTCGTTTTCGTGGGGCGACCGTACCCGCAGTTTCTTAAAAATTCAGGATGGTTGCGATTACTACTGTTC
>CAYGIQ010000222.1:0-3327 GCA_964349885.1 uncultured Prolixibacteraceae bacterium
AATTCCCGCACCCGCAACGATTCAGGGAATTCTTCAAGTTCGTGAACCACCTGTAACTTCGGGTTTGATACCCCTCTCTCAAAAGTGACCGTCATGGTTTCTACTTCGATCTGCTTCACAAAACAAGGTACTCCCGCCGCCTTGCACTGATCGACAATACTCTGTATCCATTCTATCTTGCAGGGTCTACGATGGGGACCGGTTTCACAGCCGACGACAACGGCATTTATTGGAGCCGGTTTACGGTTATAATTAGGGTCAAAGGCTTGAAACTCTTCCAATGCCATCGTAATGTCTATCGGCCCCAACATCGGCTCAATGCTCAGCCACTTATGCCCCGGCACCTGGAGAAGCTGGGGTATTTTCTCGTCGGCTTCCTGCTGATTGCAGACGGTGAGACCTGACCATAGATTATTGAGTGACATTGGAACTGACTTCATAAACTGCGCCATTCTTTCAACTCTTTTCGTCAAAACTAAAAAGGTATCCTCAGGGCATGATTCAATAACCCTTAACGCCTCGCTTATAAATCCGTCCGATACTGCTAAGTGGTATAAATCGTTCCAAACACTCCATACATAGCTTTTAGTCCACTTTCTCGGCAGTTCCAGCCGGTCATATCTCGGTGTCACCTTCTCCGGCCACTTCCCGAAACGCTTATTCATCGACATTGACCAGCAATTCTCACACCCCAGCGAACAGGGAGTGCAACCATCGACCAAGCTCCACGCCTTATCCCAGTATTGGCTTGATTTCATTTCGCCACCTCCCTTATTATCTTCTGTATCGCTTTCGCAAGCTGGTTCTGCATCCATTTAGCCTTTTTTAAATTACTCGGTTTATATGCAAGGTGGAACGATTGCCAACCGGACACAAGAGTTATTAAATACACATCATCAACAGGGTGATCTATCCTCGTATACTTTTTCTTGATTTCTGGTAGGGTCATAGTCCGACCGCCTTTTGCTGATTTGCTATGATCTGCAATTCATGGATGAAACGTGGAAGATCAATTATCCGCAGAACAACAATGTCACCATCTTCCTGCATAAGTCCTACATCTTTTTCGTTGGTTTTTATCACTATTGGTAATAATCCCGTTGGTTTAAATTCTAATCTCATGCTTGATACCTCCCCGTAATCTTGTCATATTGTAAATCAACAACCCCGATTTTTCCTATTTCCTTGAACCTTATTTTTTGTATGTAAATATTCACAGGGGCTTTTTCTTCTTCAACGTGCCTGAATACCGTTAAGCAATTATCAGCCTTATTTCGCCATGCCGCGCTGCCCGATATGTCGTAAGGTGTCGGGACCGGATAAGAGCCGTCATCTGATTTCCTCATTTTCGTAGGATGGGCTACAAGCCATATATGCACCCCGTATTCCCGCGCAAACCTTCTGATTTTTGTCAAGGCATCGGAAATATACTCTGTTTCTGTCATTGCTGGCGGTCTATGGTGATCCACTTCATTCCACGGGTCAATTACCACCCCGCGTATGCCGTCTTTTAAAACAACGTGTTTACATAACTCCAATATGCCGTCAACTGTCAGCTTATCTTCGGGAGGTAAAACAAAAGTAAACCATCGGTTCAAATAGTCTTTTGCCGCGTCCAGTTCCATCGTTCCCATCCGGGCATGATACCCAGGAAAAAACGGCTTACCAACGAACTTCTCCGCGAGCTTTGCAAAGTGTCTTTCAAGCGGTTGATTTTCAGGGCTGAATATTGCAAAGGTCCATCCTTTTTGCAGTGCCATGTTCACCATGAGCGCATCAAGCCATTCACTTTTTCCGTGTCCAGGTACGCCGGTGACTATCGACATTTCACCCGTTCTAACCGTGTAATATTCGTCAAGGTTATCCCATCCGGTAGATTCTCCTTTGGGGGCCTGTCCGTGATATAAATCATCAATCTGTTTGATTATGTCGGCTATTTTAAATATGCCGTCAATCGGGTAATCTCTTGCAGAATTAATAACTTGTAAAAGGGTGTTCGCCCCTATTTTTACCAATACTTCATTCGCATCCTTACAACCTTCGGGCCATTGGACCCGCTTACAACGATACTTTCCAAGTCGGCGTGCCAATTCTTCTTCCAGTTTCCTTCCTGGTTCATCACCATCAACAGCGAGAATGAATGTTTTAATATTTGCCAGCCATTCTTCACACCCTTCCAGATATGAAAACTTGCTGGTATAATCTTTTGCCGCTATCGATGGCGCTCCGTCTGGTACGGAAATACAATCTTTTCGTTGAATTACTTCAAAAGACAGCTTATCAATTTCACCCTCGACAATGATCGCTGTATCTCCGGTTATGTCATCCATGCCGTAAAATATCCGTTCAGCGTTAGCCTCAAGCCTAAAATCCTTGTTCAGCGTCCGGCTTTTGACATTCACAACGTTTTTATCACGGTAGAAGGGAAATGTTATAGCCTGAACAAATTCCTCAACCTGGGGCATATAAACTGGCTTATACCCGATATGGTTTCTTGTCAGTATGCTTTCTGATATTCCGCGCTTTTTAAACCATTCGATGATTTCAGGCGGTAGGGTTGAGGGTGGTTTGTAATCGGGCAGTCGGTATTTATCTTTTGTCCATCGAAAAGGATCACTTTTATGGTCGATACCTTCCTTGAGACTACCGGACCAGCCGCAATGATGGCATACAAAAACGCCCTCAGTTCCATTTGCCGATAAGCATTTAACCTTACTTTTCTTTCTTTTCGGGCTACATTGAGGGCAGGTTGAGTATTGTTCTCCTGTAAATATATCAGGAAAATCAAGCTGGAAGTCTTGCCAGGTTTTCAAATAACCAACCCCCCAAGCCTGCTATCTCTACCTGCGCTGTCGATGGTATATTTTTTCCCGTTCGCGTCGATAAAGGTTTTGACAGCTACCCCAGGTATGGGTTTGTATATTTTACCCCATTGATCGGTTATTAGTTCGTCTACCAGTATTTCATCTTCCCATCTCTTTTGGTTCAACCACGTTGCAGGAAGTGGAATATACTTTCCGTTTTCTTTTGTCCAGTTTTCAGATCGTTTTCTTGCTTCAACGGATTTTATAATCCTCTCAAATAGCTTCACGTCCGGTTTTATTTTTTTCCATGATTCAAGGGCTTTCGTTTTTCCTTCATGTTTCGGATAAGAGGCATAAAAAATATTGAACTGTTCTTCTACTTTGCTATCCTGTTCGTTGTTCGTTGTTCGTTGTTCGTGCTCACCCTCTAACCGTTCGCTATTAATTTCCGAACCGTTAGCTAACTGTTCGCTAACTTCTATGGTTAGGTTACGTTTAGCTAACTGTTCGCTAACCCATTCCG
>CAYGIQ010000223.1:0-3278 GCA_964349885.1 uncultured Prolixibacteraceae bacterium
CTTATCACCCTAATTGTCACTGGGTTTGGGTTGGATAACCCCGGGGTTTTTGTGTTGTGACTGAGCCAACGACGTCCGTATCCTCTATGTTGAGACATAAAATCCCAAACAGTGGTGGGAGAATCACTGACTCTAATCACATCTGAATATAGCTTACCACCACAGTTTTTTTTGTCAAGAGATACGTAATATCCCAATAGCTTGGAATCACCCAGTCTAAAACTGGGTTAAGATACCAAGTATATGCCATACACCAAGAACCCCCAAATGCCAAAGATTCGGCAGGAAGCTGCTCAACTTGTATACCGAGGTTGGAGCACTCGAAAGGTCGCTCGACACTTTGGTTTTAGCCAAAGTGTCGTTGTGAAGTGGACACAGAAAGCCACGAAGATTGGATATCATCCCATTCCCACTCGATCCTCAAAACCGCATCACCACCCCAAAGAATTAACGACTGATGTGGTGAACAAGATCATTGCCATACGCTCTGCCACTAACCGCACCAGTGAAGTGGTACACGAACATCTGAGACTAGCGGGAATCAAGGTGTCGCTGAACTCCGTTCGGCGCACCATTGACTGCCACGGCTTGATGAAGAAGCGTAGTCCGTGGAAGCGATTCCATCCGCATCAGAATCGGCCATATCCCTTGCAACCAGGCGATTTAGTCCAGATTGATGCCATTCATTTGATGACTGGCGAGAAGACCAGAATCTATGTCCTCACTCTGATCGATGTGTATTCTCGTTTTGTTTATGCCAAAGCATATGAAAAATTGAATGCTGCCACTGCTCTACATTTTGTGGAAGAAGCGGAACGCTTGGCTCCGTTCCGTTTCCAAATGATCCAATCCGATCATGGTTCAGAGTTTGGGGATTGGTTTGTGGAGAGGGTTAAAAAGAATCATCGGTATACCAGAATCGGCAAACCTAATGACAATGCTCACATCGAAAGATTCAACCGAACGTTACAGGAAGAATGTTTAGACAAGATCGAGCGCCTTGTTCCGATTGTCAATTGTGCCTTGGCCAAGTATTTGCCATACTACAATTACGAGCGATTACATCTAGGAATTTCCCTTCGCGCGCCAATCCAATTAATTACAAAGTGATTCCAAGCTATTGGTTAGAAAACGGAGATAAAATAAACCGCCTAGATTGGGCGGTTTGGCGTGGAGGGAACCGTTATATCTGACATTGAGGTGTTTTTAACTCTACAAGAGACCTTCAAGGGAATAACGATTTACCCTCCACGAGGGTAAAGTATAATTAAAAATGACAGACTTGTCAAATTTGTGTACAGTTAACCATATGAGGTGACAGTCTGCTAGAATTGGGGTGACAAAGGTTAACCATCCTTAATTAACAACATATGGCAAACAGAAACCAAGTATCGGCGTATCCGCCAAAGATTAGACAGAAGTGGTATTTCCTTGTAGAGAAGGCCAACAAGACGGTTAATGAGGTCTGCGACCTCTACGCCATCTCCCGCAAAACCTACTACAAATGGCGAGAAAAAGATGGTGGTTCCAAGACCTACTGTTCGAAGAAGGAACATCCAGACACCAAGATCAAGGGTGAGATTAGGGTCTTCATCTGTAACGAAAAAGCGAGAATTAACTATGGCCCATTAAAAATGAAGTTGCTAATCAAAAGAAGATTCAAGATTGATATTTCTACCACCGCGATCTACAAATTCTACAAGAAGAAGGGGTTAATCTTTCGTCCCCAAAAGAAACTGGCTTGGTACACCCCAATCAAAGAAGCCGTAATACCAAAAGCACCAGGCGATGTGGTACAAATGGATGCCAAGTATGTCTGGGTAGACAATATGCGCCAATACCAGAGAACATTCGTTGATATCTATACCGGTTTTCAGTTTGCTGTCGTTTACGACACTATGGAGGCTAGAGATACCATTTCTGCTTTTCTGGAAGCTGAGAAAACCTTTCCCTTTCCAATCCTTGGGATTCAAAGCGACAATGGCAGTGAAAATCGCGGAGATTTTCACAAATACTTAGTTGAAAAAGGAATTGCTCATTACTTCATTCCAAAATCGTCACCAACTTGGGATGGAGCGGTCGAACGAGCACACGGCGTGATTGATCAAGAATATTATTTGAATCCGAGAAAGACGTGGAAGACTTTGTCAGAATATTTACAGTTTTACAATTACGAACGTATACATTTGGGAAAATATTTAAATGGCATGATTCCGGTCGAGAAATTGAATTACTATTTATCCACAGTGTCACCCTTGAAGGTTAACTGAACATTTTTTAATTTGGTACGATTCGGGGGCTGTATGTAGGCGTTTTTTAAGCTCGTCTAAGGTTAACAAACCATTGTGGGCGCCAATTTTTTGAATTACAGAACTGGAATTTACTGGTCCCCAAGTAAGGGCTTCGGTTAAATCTTTGCCTAAAATTAAAGCGGAAATCATTGTGCCGGCAAAAGCATCACCCGCTCCTGTTGAATCGACTGATGGAGCTGTATCAGGAAATATTGGTATAAACCAAAAATCGTTAGCCGTAGATAAATAAGCTCCGCGTGGTCCATCAGTAATGACTATAGTTTTAGGTCCAAGCGCTCTTAAACCTTTGGCCAGGATTGCTTCCGAGGTTTCATTGTTTGTAAGAATTTTTTGGGCTTCTTGCTTATTACAGAAAAGAATATCTGTACGAGCATAAATGTTTTTTAATGCCGTTGCACCTAATTTGATTTGGTATGTGCCCGGTTGAAAAGCTAATTTTATGTTTGGATTTTTATCTAAGTAAGTCAAAATTTCTTGGTGAAAATCTAGTGAGTTTTCCCCAAGCGAACTAAGGTAAATCCACTTTGGTGTGCCGAGATTGCGAGGCATGACGTAGTCATATTCCTCGTGTTTGATTAAAATTGTTCGGTCGCTGCCATAACGAAGCACAAAATGATAGTTGGTGTTTTTGTTTTTGTGCAGAGTAACGAAATCAGTTTTAATTCCGTTAGCCTTTAGGGTTTTAAGACAAGCTCGTCCGTTTTCATCATCGCCCAAGTTTGTTAATAGGGCAGTTTTTATTCCGAGGGTGGTACAAGCTGTCGCCATGTTTGGACTATTTCCGACAGCCGGAATTACGACGGATTCTTGATAGGGAATTTTATCACCGAAATTCATTTGGAGCTGACATTTTTTAGTTTCACTGTCGCACTCGACCGTAGCGCTATCTTGTTTTAGCTTAATAAAATTATCGACAACTGTGTCACCGATAGCTAAAAGATCAAAATTATTTTTAAAGATATTCAT
>CAYGIQ010000224.1:0-3269 GCA_964349885.1 uncultured Prolixibacteraceae bacterium
TGGGCAATTGGTACTGGTAAAACCGCTTCTTCGGCTCAGGCACAAGAGATGCATGCTTTCTTACGCTCGATTGTTGCCGAGAAATTTGGCGCTGGCATAGCTGAGAATACCTCTGTCCTTTACGGAGGCAGCTGCAACGCTGGCAATGCCAAGGAGCTTTTTGCCAATCCCGACGTGGATGGTGGTCTTATTGGTGGTGCCTCGCTCGATGCCACAAGTTTTCTGGCTATTGTAAACGGATTCAGGGCATAGTTAATTCAATTGCCCTACATTTGGTGCACCAAAAGCAGCAAAGAGTTGCCTTTCGACGTTAACTTCTCAGACCAGGGTCAGTGGTCGATTCGATGGTCGACCGTAACCTCTGGGTTTGTAAGTGTTTAAACAGGCAGACCTGCTATTGGTGCACTTTTATTTAACTTATGGATACAATTTGTGTTGCAATAGTGATCAAACCATACGATGAAGCAACTTCTGAAATGTTGCTTGCATTGCTTGCCGAGGCAGGCTTCGATGGTTTTGAAGAGACAGAAACCGGACTTTTGGCTTATATAATGAAGCCGTTTTTTGATGCCATATCATTGGTTGACCTTATTGAAGAGGGCAAACTTACACCTCGGGTGACCTGGCAGGTTGAAAATGTTGCACCCCGCAATTGGAACCGAGTATGGGAGGAGAACTATTTTAAACCCCTAATGGTGGGCGACAGTGTAGTGGTTCGTTCTCCCTTTCATACCGAATACCCTGCTTCCTCCATCGAGATTGTGATTGAACCTGAAATGGCGTTTGGAACGGGGAATCATGAAACGACCTCCCTGATGATGGAGTCGTTGCTGGCCATTGAGGTGGATGGTTTAAAGGTACTCGATATGGGCTGCGGGACAGGCATATTGGCCATACTCGCATCCAAACTTGGGGCAGCAGCCGTAGATGCCATTGATATAGATGAATGGTCGTATGCTGCTACAGTAAAAAATTGTTCGATGAATCAGGTTGCATCGGTAAAAGCTTTTCTGGGCGATGCCTCCCTTTTGGGAACAAAATCCTACGATCTGGTGTTGGCCAACATTCAGAGAAACGTAATTATTGCCGACTTGCCCAAGTACGGTGCAATTCTACCCGAAGGTGGTCATTTATTGGTCAGTGGCTTTTTCCTCAGCGATCTGGATGATGTTGCCGTGCGGGCAGCCGATTGCGGATTTGAGTGTATTTCGAGCAAAGAGCGCAACCAATGGGTGGCCATGCTCTTTCGCAAAACAAAGCCTTTGGAGTGATAGGCAAAGCTTAGCTGTTAGACCGAACAATTCTTCATAGAGCAACCTTTTCAGGTTGCTGACAGTCGGTTTCGAGGGGTGGCAGGGTTTGATAGATATAGACCCCAATGGATTAAAACGGTATTGCTTTTTGGATACAGTTGGAATTGGCTGAGGAATGATCATTGGGGCAATTCCCGGTTGGCGGAACCTTCGGTGCATACCATAATGCTCAATCTGGATCTTCGCCCAAAACAGGCTCATTGTTTCGGTCCTGCTCCCAAATTTCCATATTTTGAATGTTGGCTCCATCAATTACAAACCGGATGGCGGTTATCTTGTGGTGGAATCCTTTATTTCCTGCTGCGCCTGGATTGATGTGCAAAAAATTGAGCTGCTGGTCGTAGATTACTTTTAATATATGGGAATGCCCACAGATAAACAGTCCGGGTGGTTTGTTTGTAAGTTCCTCTCTTACCAAACGGTCGTAGTGGCGAGGATACCCTCCAATATGGGTTATCCACACGTCAACCTGCTCGCAAAAGAAACGCTGATGCAGGGGCCATATTTGCCTCAGCTCGGCACCATCGATGTTGCCATAGACAGCCTTTAGCGGTTTGTAGGCAGCCAGCCGGTCGGAGGTCTCAATGTTGCCTATATCGCCGGCGTGCCAAATTTCATCCACATTTGCAAAGAAGTTGAGCAGCCGTTCATTTAAATCTCCATGGGTATCTGAAAGTAGTCCGATCTTCTTCATAAACTTCAAAATCGTTTCGCAAATTAACGTATTTTTGGTCTATCTGTCAGTCAAGTCAGACATTCTGCTTTATTAAAACAGCTAAACAGTGACTTACGTCAAGTGTGCAGCTTAATATTCTAAGTATGAAACAATTATTCATTGTAAGGCATGCCAAGGCCGTTCCGTATGGATATGAGGATGATTATACACGAGATTTAACGGAAAGAGGAGAGCGCGATGCCGAAAAAGTAAGCAGGGCTTTACTCCACAAGGGTTTGGTGCCTGACTTGCTCATAACGAGCCCAGCTTCGCGGGCCCTGCAAACGGCAAAAATTTTCGCCGGAACCTTCAGCTATCCGTTGCTGCAATTGCAAAAGGAAGAGAATCTTTATATGGAGTTTACTTCGGCCGATTTTTTCGACTTCCTTTCAGGAATCGACAATCGGTTTCAGACGGTGGGCGTGTTTGGGCACAATCCCGGAGTATCCTATTTTGCAGGTAGCTTGCTCGATCGTTTTAATGAAGCCCTGCCAACGTGCGGTACCGTAGTTATAGAATTTGCCATCGACCGTTGGGTCGATCTGCAGCCTCGTTCAGGGCGTAAAGTTTTGCAGTTATTTCCCAAAACATTGGGTTAGCCAACACCTACCCTAAGGCTGATGCTATTATTTACGAAGGCTTCTGTTATAATCCGGGTATTGCTCTGCCAATGCTTTTGTCGGGCATTGGTATCTGCATTATTTCAGAAAGGGTAGGAGCGAGGTCAATGGCTTCGAAGGGTTCCGTAATTATCCCAGAATTGATTCGGGCACCATAAAATACCAGAGGTATATGAATCTGGTCGGTATAGTTTAGACGTCGGAACCGATGCGTCGGCTGCCATCCCTCGTTTAGCATATAGAGTACATCGCCCGATCGGCTCATCATGTAGGTTCGGTATAATGCAGCAAGCGGTCCGTTGTAAACAGGGTATTGTTCAAGGTTATAGGAGGGAAGAGCTGCTTTTACGCCTTCAAATTGTGTAATAAACTCGGCAATACTCAGTTGCATTGCTTTAAGATCGATACCCATGCGTTCTATCAATCTGCGATCGAGATAGACTTGGTTGCCTGAGAGGTGCTCTATCCAGCGCTCCTCCCCAAAAGTAATATTGAGAAAGGAATTAAGCAGGGCGAAGGTGCTTTCGAGGTTGAAGTCACCCACTGGCATTCTGAATGTCTCTTTCAGGAAATTAACCGGATAGGAGGCAGAGGTATTGGCAGTAAGGAAGAATACCACAT
>CAYGIQ010000225.1:0-3249 GCA_964349885.1 uncultured Prolixibacteraceae bacterium
GCCTACCATCTGCCCATGGCCATCAATGTTCCATTCGATCAGATTCTGGACCGTCAGTACGAAGGATTGTTCAAACAGCGGCTCCGTACCAATATCTTTTATGCCGACAACGACACACTGGTGCGCATGGCCTGTTTAAAGGCCAAATTTGTGGGTAAGTCCGAAAATCTGATTCTACAGGAGAGCTCAACGGAGTTCAGGGCTATGTTTTTTGAAGTGGAGCCCCCAAGGGCCGATGCCCTTAAAAACGAGATGGATATTTACAATTTCCGCACACAATCGGCTATGCAAATGGAGAATCTTGTAAACGCGCTCAAAAACATCGGGGCTCCGGTGAAGCGCGAAGTGGTTGCCATTCGCGGTGGCTGTTAATTCGTTCGAATGACAAAAATCTGTGTACATTTGTAACTGTATCAAAATGGTAGAAGCAGATGTCACGCATACTGGTTATCGACGACGAACGCAGCATCAGAAATACCCTGAAGGATATTCTGGAGTATGAAAAGTATCAGGTAGATCTTGCCGAAGACGGTCCCGATGGTTTGGAACGCTTTGGCAGTGCCGAATACGATGTGGTGCTTTGCGATATTAAAATGCCCGGCATGGATGGCATTGAACTGCTTGAAAAAATAAGTGCACTCAATGGTGACGTTCCGGTGGTGATGATTTCGGGACACGGCAACATAGACACTGCGGTTGAAGCGATTAAAAAGGGGGCATTCGACTTTATCGAAAAACCCCTCGATCTGAACCGGTTGCTAATTACCATCCGGAATGCCATGGATAAATCTACGCTGGTAACCGAAACCCGCGTGCTTAAACGGAAAGTAAGCCGGAAGTATGAGATTGTGGGCACATCCGACGCCATCATTAAGGTAGTGGAGATGGCCGACCGGGTGGCACCAACCGATGCCAGGGTGCTTATAACCGGATCGAACGGAACGGGAAAGGAGCTGGTTGCACGTCGGATTCACGATATGAGCAACCGTCAGAATGGGCCTTTCGTTGAGGTTAATTGTGCTGCTATTCCCTCCGAACTTATAGAAAGCGAGCTTTTTGGGCACGAAAAGGGGGCATTTACTTCAGCCATTAAACAGCGTAAAGGAAAATTTGAACAGGCCAATGGTGGTACCCTTTTTCTCGACGAGATTGGCGATATGAGCCTTTCGGCACAGGCAAAGGTCTTAAGGGCCCTGCAGGAAAGCATCATCAGCAGGGTGGGCAGCGATACCCCCATAAAGGTCGATGTTAGGGTGGTGGCGGCAACCAATAAAAACATAGCAGAGGAGATTGCAAATTACAATTTTCGGGAAGACCTCTACCATCGGTTGAGTGTAATTCTGATCAGGGTGCCCGACCTATATGAACGTAAGGGAGATATTCCTCTTTTGGCCGGACATTTTATCGATCAGATATGTGGTGAATATGGTATGACGCCTAAGGAGATAACCCCCGAAGCGATTGAAGCCTTACAGACAATTGATTGGACAGGGAACATTCGTGAATTCAGGAATGTGGTGGAAAGGCTGATTATTCTGTGCGATCGGATAATAACCGCCAAGGATGTTGAGATGTATGCTGCCCCGCTCAAATAGTAACCAATAAAACCGATAATATGCGGCTTTGCTGCTTGAATGCCTTTCTGCTATGATACATCAGAAAAAAGTTGTGGTGGTGCTACCGGCCTATAATGCAGCTCGTACACTTGAAATTACCTATCGCGAAATCGATTTCAATCTGGTCGACGAGGTGATACTCGTTGATGACCTTAGTCGCGATGATACCGTTAAAGTTGCCCGAAAACTTGGCATTCAGCACATCATTGAGCATCAGCATAACCGCGGTTATGGCGGCAATCAAAAGAGTTGCTACCGCAAGGCACTCGAGCTCGGAGCCGATATTGTGATTATGCTTCATCCCGATTACCAATATACGCCAAAGTTGATTCCTTCTATGGCCCACCTGCTGGCGAGCGACTTATATCAGGTGGTTCTGGGGTCCCGCATTTTAGGCAAAGGGGCCCTTAAGGGAGGTATGCCCCTCTATAAGTATATTTCGAACCGATTGCTCACGCTGTTTCAGAATCTTTTATTGAATGCCAAGTTGAGTGAATACCACACTGGGTATCGGGCATTTACCCGAAAGGTTCTTGAGGAGGTTAACTTTGAGGCCAACTCCGACAATTTTGTTTTCGACAACCAAATGCTGGCGCAGATTTGGTACAAGGGTTTTGAAATGGCCGAAATTACCTGTCCGACCCGTTATTTCGAAGAGGCATCGAGCATAAATTTGAGCAACAGCATAATTTATGGAATGGGAGTGCTAAAAACCTCCCTGCTGTTCAGGCTGAATCGCATGAAAATAGTTCGGTCTGCCATCTTCTCAGATCCGAAAGGCGGCCTTAAATAAATTCGTCGCCAAACGACACCCCCATTTTGCGTGCAATGTTAATCATGGGGTTATGTGGATCTACCAGACGGGTTTTGCCGCCTACTTCACTCAGTGGAACTGCCGCCAGTTCGTTGTTGCGCAATGCTACCATTGTCCCGAAACAGGCTTCGGCAATACACCGAGCAGCAAATGCCCCGTAACGCGTGGCCAGAATTCGGTCGGCCGGCGAAGGACTTCCTCCCCTCTGAATGTAACCGAGCACTGTTTCACGGGTTTCATAGCCTGTATAGGTGGTAATGGAATCGGCAATATAGCTGGCAGCACTGCGTCCTTTTGGGTGCTCTATCCCTTCGGCTACCACTACAATGGAGTAGGGTTTATTATCGGCATACCGACTTTCGATTTTTTTACAAACCGACCTCAGATTGTAAGGCAATTCAGGCAGCAGAATGATATCACCTCCACCCGCAATACCGGCATACAGTGCAAGCCATCCGGCATTGTGCCCCATCACCTCGATGATCATTACCCGTTGATGCGAGTTGGCTGTGGTGTGGAGACGGTCCATAGCCTCTGTTGCGATATAAACCGCCGAGTCGAAACCAAAAGTAGTTTCGGTACCCCAAACGTCGTTGTCGATGGTTTTGGGAATTCCAATAATGTTGAGCCCTTCGCGGGATAGCATATTGGCCGTTTTCATGGTACCATTACCTCCAATACAAACCAACGCATCGAGTCCCAGATCATCGTAATTTCGAATAATGATCTCGGGTTTTGCATTGGGTTCTCCATTGTCGGATACCAGCTTATAGGGTTTTTCGCGCGAGGTGCCCAGGATGGTGCCGCCGAGGGTAAGAA
>CAYGIQ010000226.1:0-585 GCA_964349885.1 uncultured Prolixibacteraceae bacterium
GAGATGGAGAGTGGATTTGGTTCGCACCTGAAGGCGACACTTTATCAATACAACTGTGGACGGCCGGAACACTCCCTGAAGTTCAAACAGAGTAGCCCTTCAAAAACCAACGCACCATTCCACATCATTGAGTAGAGTTCCGTTCCGGCCGCACTCAACTGCTTCGATTACAGTTATTATGATTGATGAACTCAAGTTAATCATTCTGTAAAAATAGAGTTTTGACAACCCTGCCACCGTGCAACATTAAATATACCCGAATCAATCAACAGAAAGTCCGTTAGGGCTAAACTATTGAATCCATGAGGGTAATCCCGAGCTAGTGATTGTTCAGCACAATTTTTATTGTGCTGATTACAAACACTTATTCGGGATTCAGCGCAATTCTTATCGTGCTGATTACAAGCACTTAATCGTTTAAGCATTGTAAAATGTTTAGTCTGGGTTAAACTCAGTTGCCTGAGAAGGATGTTTTACGTATTTTTGGGAAAAATTCGTGAGGTACTATGTTTTTCGAAATATGCTGAGACTATGCAAAAAAAAATCATTACTATTTTAATTTCACTGATTTGCGTTGCAACCGGC
>CAYGIQ010000226.1:595-3212 GCA_964349885.1 uncultured Prolixibacteraceae bacterium
TGCTGATTACAAACACTTAATCGATTAAGCATTGTCAAATGCTTAATCTGGGTTGATTGTCAATGATTCACATTATGTGCTATTTAGAATGCTATCCACCCCTTAAACGTATGAATTTGCGCCTGTCCGCCAGTCCCGCTCTTCGAATCTCCTATCTTCGCATACCAATCTACCTATATGAACATCCTTTCGTTCGATATTGAAGAGTGGTTTATGAGTTACCCCTCTTCACAGATTTTGCTATCAAACTGGGAGAATTTGGAATCCAGAATTCCGAAGAATATTGCAACTATTCTTTCATTCCTTGAACATTATGGCCAGCATGCTACTTTCTACATTCTGGGCTGGGTGGCTGAACGCTTTCCCGAAACAATAGATGCAATCCACAAGGCAGGGCATGAAATCGGTTATCATAGCTATTATCACCAACTACCATCACGGCAGTCGCATCAGCTTTTCGAAAAAGACCTGGAAAAGGGGCTCGCTGTGCTGGAAAACATCACAAAAAACAAGATTACTCTCTATCGTGCTCCCAACTTTTCTTTTGATTTTACCACAGGCTGGGCTATTCCCATTCTTTTGAACTATGGGATAAAAGCCAGCAGTTCAGTACTTTCCGGACTAAAAAGTGCACCCTTAGCCATCCCTCAAACGCCATTTTATTTCGAATATCGGGAGCATAGAATACTTGAATTGCCGTTAAACCGATTACATTTTGCAGAAGGATACTGGGTTTATACCGGGAGTGGTTTTTTTAGGATTTTACCACTCTGGTTGCTTAAGTCTCTCTATAGTAGGCGATCGTATAATATGGCCTATTTCCATCCACGCGATTTTGATCCCAAAGTCCCCTCGACAACGCTTTTGCCTTTTTACCGCAACATCATGAGCCGGCTTGGCAATAAAACCACCATCCCAAAACTATCAGTATTGTTTGCTGATTTTCGTTTCACAACAGTGGGTGAAGCTATCCCTGAACTCAACATCGAGAATCTACCAGTTATCCGTCTATCATAAACTTTTTATTTTTCCACGTGCCTTTGCTCCTTCGTCCATGCCATTACAAGCTGTTTACTTTGCTCTATCTCCTGTTGCTTTCGGCACTCTATCTCTTGCCGGCTTCGTTTTTTCCGGCTGTGCAAATTTGGGGAATAGATGCAGTAGTTCATTTTACCTCTTATGCATTGCTTGGATGGCTTGCTCTTTCCGCGCTGGGAAGTTGTCCCTTGCGCTGGCGTAGCCTTGCCTTATGGGTTCTGGTCATCGCCATTTCCCATGCCTACTGGATGGAGTTTCTTCAAGGTTTTTTACCTTCTCTCAGCCGCTACCCATCTTACATTGATTGGGCATGGAGTACGGCAGGCGCCTTCACGGGGGTAATTGTCAGGATCAAGGTTGCGTGGAAACGTTGCAACTGCTCACATACTGCTGGAACTTTCAGAGATTATACTGGTTCCGGGTTACTCCCCTTCACTGGACGGGAGAATGTGCAAGCTACCATTGCTCACCATCCCTCGTTACCGGGAATCATCGCCTCTGTATTTGGTTGGAAAACACTGAATATAGGACAGAGGGGGCAATGGCGGCTTTCCCTGGTATGTACCGGAAGGAGTCTCGTTTCGTTACCACATTTCAGTTACGGCGCTCTGCATGTGGCACCTGGGTTTTCTGAGCCCCAGCGACAGGTTGGAGAGCATTTGGGAAAAATGCATTTTGAAAAGGGCTTTTCAGGTTTAGAGTTTCGCCACTTACACAACAATAACTCTTACCCACGCTCCTTTAAAGTAGTCAGTTGGTTGGGTTTAAAGGACGATTACCAGCAGCAACGCCAATCTTTTTCTTCCAACCTGCGAAGCAAGATAAACAGGGGTTATCGCAACGGAATGAAGGTCATATCCGGAGGCGAAGAACTGCTCGACGATTTTCATTCGGTGTATGCCAGGCATATCCATCATTTGGGCTCTGCCCCATTACCCAAAAAGTTCTTTCGACATCTGCTCAAACACTACAACACCCATGGGGGAACCGCTGCAATTTTTGTTGTGAACCAAGGGACCAATAGGGTAGGAGCAGCATTCACCCTTGCCTATGAGGGTTTTTATGAGAACGGTTGGTTTGCAACCCAAAAGTCGGTTCAGAAGCTTTATGCCTCTTACGTGCTGCATGAAGCCATGCTCATGCACGCCATTGCTTTGGGCTCCCACACCTATAGTTTTGGACGGAGTAGCGACGGTTCCGGAGTGCACCGGTTCAAACAACAATGGCACACTTACGACGTTTACCTCGACTGGGTTCAGTTTCCGAAACCAACTATAGAATTACGCAAACACATATGGCTATTGAACCTTTGGAGTCGTATTCCATATCCACTCAGTAATCTTCCCTCCCGCTGGCTGGCAAAATGGATCTATTGATCAGTCACATCGCTAAAGTCGCTTCGTTAACATAACTATACATCTACATAAATCTATCCAAATGATACTCTTGGAAAAACTCCGTAAGCTTCACAGAAACCCCCTATTCCGTTTTGCCCTCAATTTTGCGCTTTTCTCCTTCATCACAATTACGTTTCACTATCTGTGGTGGAACTTTCTCGGTTTTTTCAGGGCAACCGATC
>CAYGIQ010000227.1:0-3136 GCA_964349885.1 uncultured Prolixibacteraceae bacterium
ACGTAATAATACACACCGGGAGATGCGTTGCGCCCACCAGTGGTTCCATCCCATGCCGAAACCAGCCATGTGTTTTCGAAACCCCGAACATCCTTGTCTTCGTAGCGGTGTACCAACTGCCCCCAACGGTTGAAGATTGAAATCTTTACCTCTTTGGTCGACCAGAATTTTACCACAAAATGGTCGTTCGTTCCATCTCCATTGGGCGTAAAGACATTGGGCGCCTCCACAAACGAAGTGTCGGCCAGGATATAGGTATCGAGGTATAAGGTATCGCGGCAATTAAGGTCGGAAGTTTTCACCGACACCAGCTTGACCATATAGGTACCTGAATTTTCGAAAGTAAACTCAGGACTGAAATCTTCATAGGGGTTGGAGGTCAGGAAGCTGTCGACAGGTGCGGCAAGTTGTTTCAGTTGGTCGAGATCTTTGAAGAAAAACCACTGAAAACGGTCGCCATTCTCTGAATTGTTCGTAAAGGTTACCGTAAGTGGAGCCTCGCCGCTCATTGGGGTGGCTGTAAAAGCAGATTTCGTAACCACCGATTGGTACGTTACCTGAGCCGAAGTCGCACATCCAAAGCGATCGGTGGCATAGAGGGTATATTCGGTATTTTTGGTGGGAGGTTCATTGATCCGGAAGGAGGTGTTCCGGTTGAGTATAACCTCCCCTTCACGCCATTCAACGGCAATGTTCAACGGATAGGCAATAGGGGTGCCTGCTACTGGGTCGTAATAGACTAAATTGGCCTGTCCGGTAACACTTCCCTGCAAATCGAAATAAAAGCAGGTCACATTTCCGACATTGGCCGAGAGGGTAAACCAGCTGTTCATTACCCAAGCTGTATGCACGGCAGGAACTTCCCCCCCTGAGATGGTTACTCGGTAACCGCCATCGACCAGATTTCTAATTTCAGAAAACAGTGCAGTATGGGTAAAAAACTCCTCAAAAGCGCCAGATTGTGGATTGAACCGCTCCCAGCGAAACTGACGTTCGACGGTCGCTCCGCTTTCGGCCCTAAGCACGCCCACCGCAGCATCGGGGGAGGCGCAAAATACATGAAGAGCATCGGCAGAAGGTGCGACCGGATAGGAAGTGCTTTCACTGAACACGGCGCCGGGAGCGGAAATTTGAGCCTTTATCTCCCCAAAGGCCGCGAAAACCAGCAGAATTATCACTGCAACTGGCATCGGTCGAAGGTTTTTGAACATTGTAATTAAGGCTTTATCAATGCAATATTAACGTATAAATCGGATTAAATTGTCCGTGCAAAGATAAAAAACAAACCACGATGTGAATAACTTCCGCACAAAGAGGTAGGGTTCGCCTGACTACTTTTGTATTTTTGCGCTCCAACGTCCAACCATTGCAATGACCAACTATCTCGACGATCTGAACAGTATACAACACGAAGCGGTTATCCGAACAGAAGGGCCTGCACTCATCATTGCCGGCGCCGGATCGGGGAAGACCCGAGTGCTTACCTACCGCATAGCCCATCTGCTCAATCAGGGGGTTAAAGCATCGTCGATTTTGGCATTGACCTTCACCAACAAAGCTGCCCGCGAGATGAAGGAGCGAATCAACGCGGTGGCCGGCGACCAGGCTTCCCGGTATCTATGGATGGGTACTTTTCACGCCATATTTGCCAGAATTCTGCGCATCGAACATGAGGCGATCAATTACCCCTCCGAATTTACCATTTACGATTCCTCCGACAGCAAAAATCTCATCAAGACCATTACCAAGGATCTTCAGCTCGACGATAAAATCTACCGCACCGGAGTAGTGGCCAGTCGGATTTCCAAAGCCAAAAACGAGCTCATATCGCCTCTTGATTATAGTCAGAACGAACAAATCAGGGAATTTGACCGGGGATTGTCCATGCCCTCTATCTCCGAAATCTACCGCGAATACAATCGCCGGTGTATGCTCAACAAGGCAATGGACTTCGACGATCTGCTGATGAGAATCAACATGCTCTTCTCGGACCGACCCGACATTCTGGAGCGCTATCAGCAGAAGTTCGACTACCTGCTCGTGGACGAGTACCAGGATACCAATTATGCCCAATACCTCATTATTAGCAATCTGGCCAAAAAACACCACAACCTATGCGTAGTGGGAGATGATGCGCAGAGCATCTATGCCTTCAGGGGAGCGCGCATCGAAAACATCCTCAATTTTCAACACGATTACCCCAACCACAAGGTTTTTAGGTTGGAACAAAACTACCGTTCTACCCAAACCATTGTCAATGCTGCCAACAGCATCATTTCGCACAACGAGCGCCAGCTCCGCAAAGCTGTCTATTCTTCGCGTGAGGAGGGTGGGCTCCTACAGCTGCAACTCGCCCATACCGACAATGAAGAGGGCATCATTGTTGCCCACACCATCGCGGGCAGTATTGCACGCCTTCACAATCCCTACAGCGACTATGCCATTTTATACAGAACCAATGCACAGTCGAGAATCTTTGAGGAAGCCTTGCGGAAACGCAACATACCGTACAAAATTTATGGAGGCCTCTCCTTCTATCAAAGAAAGGAGGTAAAAGATCTGCTTGCCTATTTCAGGATCGTTATCAATCCGGCCGACAATGAAGCCCTCAAGCGCATTATCAACTATCCGGCCAGAGGCATAGGTCAAACCACTCTATCCAAGTTGGAGAAGGATGCACTCGGCAACGACCGGGCAATCCTGCATACCATCGGGGCACTTCCGGGCGAAAACCCAGGCAGTCTGAACAAAGGCACCGTTGAAAAGTTGTTGCAGTTCTGCAGCTCAATGGAACATTACCGTAACCAAATGGCCGTTACCGATGCCTTTACCCTTGCCAGAGATATTGCCCGCGATACCGGAATTTTGAAAGAGCTATACAACGACCGCTCTCCCGAAGGCGTTAGCCGGTACCAAAACATTGAAGAACTGCTCAATGCCATTCAGGAGTTTTCGCTCTCGGCACTCGAAGAGGGCGAGCCATCCGGACTAGATGCCTATTTGCAGGATGTAGCCCTGCTAACCGATCAGGACAATGAAAAGGAGGAGGACCGCAACAAGGTCGCACTGATGACGGTGCATTCGGCAAAAGGACTTGAATTCGGGCATGTTTTTTTGGTTGGATTGGAAGAGAACC
>CAYGIQ010000228.1:0-3042 GCA_964349885.1 uncultured Prolixibacteraceae bacterium
GTGATACTATGGTTGTAAATTTATCGTAAGCCATAATCTGTTTCTGTTCTTTTTTGATGGGGTTCTATGCTTCCATTAAGGTTCGAGGGTCGGTAATAACACCTGTAATGGCCGCTGCCGCTGCAGTGAGCGGACTGGCGAGCAGGGTTCTGGCGCCCGGTCCTTGTCGGCCTTCGAAGTTACGGTTCGAGGTTGATACGGCGTACTTGCCCTCAGGAATTTTGTCGTCGTTCATTGCCAAACAGGCAGAGCAGCCGGGTTGACGTAGTTTAAATCCAGCCTCCTCCAAAATATCAACAATGCCCTCTTTCCGGGCAACGCTCTCTACTTGTTTCGAGCCGGGCACAATCCAAGCGGTTACCGATGGAGCCTTCTTTTTGCCTTTTATAAAGTTGGCAAAAGCTCTTAGATCTTCAATGCGACCATTGGTGCAACTGCCTACAAAGACATAATCAACCGCCTTTCCAAGCAATTTGTCACCTGCCTGATATCCCATGTAGTCGAGCGCCTTTTGATAGGTGAGCTTGTCGTTACCCTGCAGATTGCTGTTTTCGGGGATCGACTGGGTTACACCGGTGCCCATGCCGGGGTTGGTGCCGTAGGTTATCATCGGTTCGATATCGGCAGCATCGAATTGATACTCTTTGTCGAATTGTGCATCGCTATCGGAGTAGAGACTTTTCCAATAGGCGAGGGCTTTGTCCCACGCTGCCTCCTTGGGAGCATATTCACGTCCTTTCATATAGGCAAAGGTGGTTTCGTCGGGAGCAATTAGTCCGCCCCTTGCGCCACTCTCAATGCTCATATTGCAAAGCGTAAGGCGACCCTCCATGCTCAGGCTCCGTATGGCTGCTCCTGCATATTCAATAAAGTGACCGGTGCCGCCGCTGGTACTAATTTGTGAAATGATGTAGAGTGCGATGTCTTTTGCAGTAACGCCGTGCTTGAGCCTACCTTCGACCGAAATGCGCATTCGCTTGGGTTTGGGTTGCAATATGCACTGGCTTGCCAGCACCATCTCAACCTCCGAAGTTCCAATGCCAAAGGCCACTGCCCCAAATGCACCATGGGTACTTGTATGGCTGTCGCCACAAACAATGGTCCGTCCGGGTTGGGTGATGCCCAACTCTGGTCCTATTACATGCACTATGCCGTGCCAAGGATGGTTGAGGCCGCAGAGCTGAATGTTGTGCTTCTGACAATTTCGGGTTAGTGTGTCGACCTGAAATCGCGACAGTTCTTCCTGGATGGTCATGTGCTGATCGATAGTAGGCACATTGTGGTCGGGCGTAGCAATGGTGTTTTCGGGTCTGAAAACCTTCAGACCGCGATTTTCGAGGCCAAGGAAGGCTACCGGACTGGTTACCTCATGAACGAGATGTCGGTCGATGTAGAGCACATCGGGGCCACCGGGGACCTGGTCGACCACATGGCTGTCCCATATTTTATCAAAGAGTGTTTTTCCTGTCATAAATTCCTTTAAATAGTCGTTGGTTGTATGGATGTTCTTTACAAATTTCTGTTTTTGCAAAAGCCTTATCCCACGGGGAGTTTGTTGATGGCATCGAGGAACGCTTCAACCGAAGCGGTGATGATGTCGGTATTGGCTCCAAATCCGTGGTAGATGTTTTGGTCGAATTTTATCTGCATGTGCACTTTACCCACATCGTCGCTTCCGCGTGTAATGGCCTGAATGAGAAATTCTTCGAGTACTACCTGGCGGTGAATAATTTGTTTTACAGCCTTAATGGCTGCATCTACCGGGCCGTTTCCTGCCGCGGTGGCATTGAATTTTTCGCCTGCAATATCGAGTGTTACCGTGGCAAGTGGCACGAGGGTTTTACCAGAAACTACCTGCAGAAAATCGAGTTTGATACGTCGCTCCTGACGGGTCACATCCCCCACGAGCAGAGCAATATCGTCGTCGCGAATCTCCTTTTTCTTGTCGGCCAGCTTCACAAATTCATCGTATACCTGGTCGAGTTTGGGCTTATCGAGCTTAAATCCAAGCAATTCGAGGCGGTGGTTCAGGGCAGCTCTGCCACTGCGGGCGGTAAGCAAAATCGATGACTCATTAATGCCCACATCTTTGGGATCCATGATTTCGTAATTCTCACGATTCTTTAGCACCCCATCCTGATGAATGCCCGAAGAGTGTGCGAAGGCATTTCTGCCCACAATGGCTTTATTGGGCTGCACCGGCATATTCATAAGGGTGGAAACTAGGCGGCTGGTCCTGTATATATTCTGGGTATTGATGTTGGTGTCGATGTTGATTACCTGATAGCGGCTTTTCAGAATCATCACTACCTCTTCGAGTGAGGTATTTCCTGCCCTTTCCCCAATACCGTTGATGGTTACTTCAACTTGTCGGGCCCCGTTCATAACTCCGGCAATGGTGTTGGCAGTAGCCATGCCAAGGTCGTTGTGACAATGGGTAGATATGATTGCCTTTTCGATGCCCCGTACATTGTCAACCAGGTATTTGATTTTTTCGCCATACTCATAGGGAAGGGTATACCCTGTAGTATCGGGAATGTTCACCACCGTAGCTCCGGCTTTGATAACAGCCTCGATTACCCGGGCAAGGTATTCATTGTCGCTGCGTCCTGCATCTTCGGCATAGAATTCCACATCTTCGACATACTTTTTGGCGTATTTCACAGCAGCTACCGCCCGCTGCAATATCTCGTCGGGATTGGAGTTGAGCTTGTAATGAATGTGATGGTACGAAGTACCAATGCCGGTATGGATGCGACCTCTTTTTGCATATTTCAGAGCTTCGGCAGCGGCATCGATGTCTTTCTCCACTGCACGGGTAAGGGCACAAATGGTTGGCCAGGTAACCGCTTTGGAAATTTCGACCACGGATGCAAAGTCACCCGGACTGGAGATGGGAAATCCGGCTTCGATTACATCAACGCCCAGCTCTTCGAGTGCCCTAGCAACTTCGATCTTTTCAATGGTGTTCAGTTGGCAACCCGGAACCTGTTCTCCGTCGCGCAGTGTAGTGTCGAAAATGTACAGTTTGTCGCTCATAAT
>CAYGIQ010000229.1:0-3008 GCA_964349885.1 uncultured Prolixibacteraceae bacterium
GCCCAGATGGTGAAATTGGTAGACACGCCAGCTTGAGGGGCTGGTGCCGGTTCCGGTGTGCAAGTTCGAGTCTTGTTCTGGGCACGAATATCGCCCGATCTTTTAGGTCGGGCGATATTTTTTATGCAGCAACAATGATGGTCTTATCCAAATAAGATACGCTTTTCTTACATGTTCAGTCGAACGTAAACCTATCCAGTTACAGGCATTAAAGAACAGTTCCTTCTCTCTTTTCGGTACGGGTCAGTTTGCGGATTTTGATGTTAAGATAGCCATATAGAATGGTCATAACCGGACTAATCAGGTTAAAAAAGGCAAAGGGGAGGTAATCGAAGGTAGCCACACCCAGTACCCTTGATTGTGTGGCACCACATGTATTCCAAGGGATGAGTACTGAGGTCATGGTGGCACTGTCCTCAAGCGTCCGACTTAACACTTCAGGCTTGAGCCCCCTTTCTTCATACACTTTTCTGTACATCCGGCCAGGCACCACAATGGCAATGTATTGGTCGGCCGTTGTGGTGTTGAAAAATATACTGGTGCCCACAGTGGAGGCGATTAGTGAGCCCTGACTTCTTGCGGCATTTACAATGGGCTGGGTTATGCGTTTCAGGTATCCTGCTGCTTCCATAGTGCCCCCAAATACCATGGCCGAAAGTATCAGCCAAATGGTGTCGAGCATTCCGCGCATGCCGGAGGTGCTGAGCAGTTCATTTACTTTAGCATCGCTGGTCGTTAAACTAACATTACCAAACATCGCCTTCATGGAAGCAATATAGCTGGCTTCGAAAAAGCTTCCATCGGAACCTGCAATTTCTCTAATCAAATGCGGTTGAAATAGAATGGCTGCTGCGGCTCCAAGCAGTGTTCCAATCATCAATGCCGGAAGCGCAGGAATCCGCATAACAATAATGGTAATCAGTATCGCAGGTACCAAAAACAAGAGCAAACTGGTATTGAAGGTATCGTTTATGGCTTTCTGAACATTATCGATATTGAGAGAGACATTGCTGTAGTCGGTGTTGAATCCAATAAACAGAAATATCGCAAGGGTTATGACCATAGAGGGAATGGTGGTATAGAACATATACCGGATGTGTGTAAATATATCGGTTCCTGCCATCGCCGGTGCCAGATTGGTGGTGTCGCTCAGGGGCGACATTTTATCCCCAAAGTAGGCTCCGCTGATGATGGCACCTGCAGAGATGGCCGGGTTGATATCGAGGGCATTGCCCATCCCAATCAGGGCGACGCCAATGGTGGCAACGGTCGACCATGAACTACCGGTGCTCACACTCACAATGGCACTTACTACCACTGCGGTAAACAGAAACATGCCGGGCGATATGATCCCCAGCCCATAATAAATCATGGCGGGTACAATACCGCTGATCATCCAAGTACCAGCAAGTGAACCAATTAACAGGAGAATAAGAATGGACGGCAGAGCTGATTTGATGGTATTTACAATACCTTTTTCGATATCAACCCAAGTAAGACCCCGTAGCATGGCAATAGCACCTGCAATTGTAGCACCCATGAGCAACGCCATTTGGTTGCTGCCACCAAGGGTATCGTCGAAGATAAAGACATTGGCCGTTAATAGAGCGATCAGAATTATAAGGGGAACTATGGCTTCAAGCAGACTTATCTCACGTTTCATGCTGCAGATTATCAATTAAAATTTTAAACTAACGCAATAAAATTGATTTTTCCCATATTTTTGGCGAAAATCGGGACACTGTTTACAGCGCTTTAATCCTTCAGGATGGTTTTTAGAGGATCGATTACGCTTTGAACCTCCAATTCGAGACCGAATATTGCAATTCCTGTTTGGAAGTTCAGGCCTTTTGGCAAAATTTGTTGGCAAGAAGTTCGTTATACAGGCAACTGTCCACTGGAAAGATGAATGTTTTGAAGGTTATTAGAATATATTGCCTTGCCCTGATGTGGCTTTTGCTCACGTTGCATGCTGCGGGTCAAAACGAACCGGGTGGATTGTATTTGTCGGGCCGAATTTCGACCGAACAGGGAGATGCAGGGGGCGCTGTTATTCAAATGACACGAAACGGATTGCCCATGCGCGATTATCAGGTGGAGGAGTCGGGTCGGTACAATTTGCGCTTCGAATTCAACCATGAATATGTACTGGTATTTGCACGTTCGGGAAACTTTTCTCAACGATACGCAATCTCTACGGTAGTTCCGCCCGACGTATTGCAAAGAAACCGGATTTTTCCTCCCTATCCGCTTGATGTATCTTTGTTTACAGAGATCCCCAACATACAGAGTACCTTCTCGCAGAATACGGTCATGCGGATCTTCTATTCAGCTTCGGTTGACAATTTCATACCTGAGGTATATTACAATAATGCGCAAATAAAGCGTCTCATCGATCAGGCGATCTCACAGTCGAGGGTTGTCGATCGCGAAACGGAATTGCTGCGCCGATTGTCGAATGCCGAATTGGTAGCCTTGCGACGCGACTACAACCAATCATTGCAAAGGGCTGCCTCGCTGTTCGATCAATCCGATTTTATTGCTGCACTTGATGAGTACCGGGTCGCCAGTAGGATTTTTCCCAGCGAAAGGTTTCCGCGCGACCGTATGGCGGAAATTATGGATCTGATTGCCGTATTGGGTCTGGAGCAGGAACTGGAAAGGCAGCAGACAGAGCGGTATGAACGTTTTATTGGATTGGCCGATACTAATTTTGATGCAGCCGACTATGCATCTGCCCGTGACAACTATGGAAATGCACTGCAGGTAAGACCTGATGCTGATTATCCGGTGCGCCGACTGCAAGAGATTGATGCCCTTATCAGGGAAATGGGTGATAGGGAGGTTGCCGAAGCCGCCCGCTTGGCTGCGGAAGAAGCTGCCCGCTTGGCTGCGGAAGAATCTGCCCGATTGGCCGCAGAAGAGGAATCTGCCCGCTTGGTTGCCGAGCAAGAAGCCGCCCGCCTGGCTGCGGAAGAAGCTGCTCGATTGGCCGCAGAACAGGAATC
>CAYGIQ010000230.1:0-3008 GCA_964349885.1 uncultured Prolixibacteraceae bacterium
TTTGTACTCTTTTTTATATACCACCTTTTTATGTTGCCCAGACCAGTGGAGGACAGAGAGCAACAGGCGTCGGGCGTTTCGGATGTGATAAGTGCGTTTTTATCAACGTTCGTCTCGTTTTTTAAGAAACCTCAGGCAAGAGTGGCCATCGCCTTCATGCTGCTTTTCAGGCTTGGCGAAGCTCAACTCGTAAAAATGGCCTCACCATTTCTACTCGATGCCCGCGAAGTGGGCGGACTTGGGTTGACAACCAGCGACATTGGGTTTATTTATGGTACTGCCGGGATTGTTGCCCTTACCTTGGGAGGCATTATGGGAGGTGTTGTGGTTGCTCGTTTTGGATTGAAAAAATGGCTTTGGCCTCTGGCCCTCGCGCTAAATGTTCCCAATCTGGTTTATGTGGCCATGGCGATTTGGCAGCCTACATCGCTGGCCTGGATTACCTCGGGTGTTGTTCTCGAGCAATTTGGTTATGGGTTTGGTTTTACAGCGTATATGCTGTTTATGATATACTTTTCCGACGGACCCAACAAGACAGCACACTATGCCATTTGTACCGGTTTTATGGCGCTGGGCATGATGTTGCCGGGTATGATCAGTGGTTTTATTCAGGAATTTGTGGGCTACCGCGACTTCTTTATTTGGGTTGTTCTGTGTACGCTTCCTGGCTTTGCCCTCTTGCCCATGCTAAAGATCGATCCTGCATTTGGCACCCGCCACGCTAAATAGGTATTGATTTGCGGCAAGATTATTGAAAACTAATAACATTTATATTTTTACTTTTACACGCAAGAAATAAATTAAAGTACTATGAAAAATCTAAAGCATTTGATCTGGGCCCTGACCCTGTTTTTTGTTATACCGGCATTTGCCCAAGAAACCGACGAAAAAGAGGTATATTCCGGTGGAACCCCTTATCCGGTTAAGTATTATACACCCGAATGGAAGGGCAATACACCCAAGAACATCATATTCCTGATTGGCGATGGCATGAGCGTTACCCATGTTTATGCTGGTCTTGCGGCCAATGGAGGAGACCTGTTTCTAAACAACTTCAAGCACATTGGATTTATCAAAACCTCTTCGTCGAACAATTTTATAACCGACTCTGCCGCAGGTGGTACGGCTTTATCGACGGGTGTTAAAACTTACAACGGAGCCATAGGCGTTGGCCCCGACCGGCAACCACTTAAGACCATACTCGAGGCCGCTATTGAGCAAGGTTTGGCCGGTGGCCTGGTATCAACTTCGGCCATTACCCATGCTACCCCAGCCGCGTATATTGCCCATCAGGATTCGCGCGGCAGCTACGAAGCCATTGCTGCAGATTTTCTTAAAACCGACATCGATGTTTTTATTGGCGGGGGATACGATCACTTTGCCAAACGTGAAGACGGAAAAAATCTGGTGAAGGAGCTTGAGGGCAAAGGATATAAAGTTTTGCAAGACATGACCGAAATCTCCAAGGTTACTTCAGGTAAGCTCGCCGGATTGACTGCCCCCGTACACAATGGTCGCATTGCCGAGCGCGGCGACATGTTGCCAGTGGCTACCCGGTCGGCCCTGAAAATTCTTGGCAACAAAAAAAAGGGCTTCTTTATAATGATCGAAGGTTCTCAGATTGACTGGGCCGGACATGCCAACGATATCACCTATACCGTTGAAGATATGCTCGATTTCGACAAAGCCGTGGGCGAAGCACTTGCCTTTGCTGCTGCCGATGGCGAAACCCTTGTTGTTGTTAGTGCCGACCACGAAACCGGTGGTTTGGTTCTTACAGGAGGAGATTATGCAACCGGAATGGTAAGGGCTCGTTTTGCTTCTACCGGCCATACCCCAGTGATGGTACCTATTTTTGCCTGGGGCCCGGGTGCCGAACACTTTATGGGCATTATGGAAAATACAGATGTCCACGATATAATGTATAAGCTACTGCTCGATAAGTAGTCACCCTCGGGGAAATCCAACAAGGCTTCGGTACATTTGTGCACCGAAGCCTTGTTGTTGAAAAGCCCTTACACAACAAACTCAACATGAGGGTAATGTAAAGAAGATTTTCTATCTTAACTGCCCTAAATGCAAAACTTATGAGGGAGGCGCTATTAACGCTGGATCATATTCAGCTTAACTTTTCACCCGGAGGACTCTTTTTTCTTAACCTCACCATCGCTTTTGTGATGTTTGGAGTGGCACTCGACATTAAGGCTTCTCAATTCAGAGAAGTATTTGTCAAACCCAAATCAGTTCTCACCGGGATGACCGCCCAGTTTATTCTGCTGCCGGCCGTAACCTTCCTGTTCATCTTGGTAATTAAGCCATCCCCGGCCGTGGCATTGGGTATGTTGCTGGTGGCCGCCTGTCCGGGTGGAAATATTTCCAATTTTATGGCCTACCTTTCTAAGGGAAATACTGCCTTGTCGGTGAGCCTTACCGCAATCGCCACAACAGCCGCCGTTGCAATGACACCGGCTAATTTTGCCTTTTGGGGTGATTTGTACGTAAACTATTACTCCTCCACAGCCGATGCAGATCTTTTAAGACCCCTTTCGATCGACTTTTTACAGGTGGTTCAAACTGTTTTTATTCTGCTTGGGATCCCTGTAGTTCTCGGATTGCTGGTGGCCAATTATTTGCCGGAACTGACTTCCCGGATAAAAAAACCCATAAAGAATGCATCCATCGTGGTTTTCATTCTTTTCGTGGTGGTGTTGCTTTCGGCCAACTTTAGCAATTTCTTGCGCGCCATACACCTGATATTCCTGATCGTATTGATACACAATGCTCTTGCGCTGGCAACCGGATTTCTATTCAGTACCGCAATGCGTCTTCCCCGAATCGATAGGCGGTCGGTTACCCTTGAAACTGGAATACAGAATTCGGGCCTTGCCCTAGTGCTTATTTTTAATCCAAAGATTTTTCCCCCTGAATTGGAACTGGGCGGGATGGCAGTAATTGTGTAAGCTTCCCCTAAATTCGGTCCATTCAAAAATAGAGTTTTAAATATAGGG
>CAYGIQ010000231.1:0-3001 GCA_964349885.1 uncultured Prolixibacteraceae bacterium
TTACCGAAGTCAGTAAACTTTTTTAAGAATTTTCAAACTTTCACCAACTTCAAATTGGTTCATAACAAATAGCTTATCTTTGTTTTCAAAACTAAAATGCTATTTGTATGAACTCAAAAACATCAATTCTGCTATTCATTTTTGCCGGTTTGATAATTTCCTGTAACACTTACAAGGATTACACCACTGTTCCTTACGAAGAACCTGACCCCAAACCGTGGCAAACCCAACTGATTTCGCAGATCAATAAAGAAACACCGCGAGCCCATTTTATTCCCTATACCACAGTAGAACAAGCACGCGAAGATGATCTATGGAAATCTCCCCTGGTTATGTCGCTGAATGGTATGTGGAAATTCAACCACGTGAACAACCCGGCCGACAGGCCATTCTGGTTTTTCAAAGACGATTTTGATACCCGGGAATGGGCTGAAATACCTGTGCCGGCAAACTGGCAGCGCGAAGGCTACGATTACCCCATCTATGTAAATATTACCTATCCCCACCAGGTAACCCCTCCAACTATTGAAGATGATTTTAATCCGGTGGGCTCCTATAAGCGGACTTTCAAAGTTCCTTCAAACTGGACAGGCAAAGAGATTTTTCTGCATGTAGGTGCAGTCAACTCAAATATGAACCTCTGGGTAAACGGCGAATACGTCGGATATAGCGAAGACAGTAAAACTCCTGCCGAGTTCAACATTACCAAATACCTTAAAAAAGGAAATAATTCGATAGCCATTGAAGTTTTCAGATGGTGTTCGGGGTCTTATCTCGAAGATCAGGACTTCTGGCGGATGAGCGGGATTACCCGCGATATTTTCCTGTTGGCACGTAATCCTCAGCACATACGCGACTTCAGGGTTACAGCCGGATTGGATGAAGAATACCGCGATGGTGTTTTTTCGCTCAACATCGAAGTTGTTAATCCAGACGAAACCAAAGATAAATTGATTGTTGAGGCTGTTTTACAAACTTTGCAACAAGTATGGTTTGTATGTGATAGACGAAGCCAACATCGAATCGCACGGGATGGGCTATGGCGAAAAGTCGTTGGCAAAAGATGAAAGCTGGAAAGATGCTCACCTCTACCGCACGAAAAATATGTTCGAACGCGACAAGAACCAGCCATCAATCATTATATGGTCGCTTGGTAACGAAGCCGGCAACGGGGTTAATTTTTATGCAACCTACGACTACCTGAAACAGGTTGATCCAACCCGTCCCACACAATACGAAAGGGCCGAACTGGAATACAATACCGATATTTTCTGCCCCATGTATATGCGGATTGACGGTATGGAACGATATGCACAGAGCAACCCTGACCGGCCATTGATTCAGTGTGAATATGCACACGCCATGGGCAACAGTGTAGGCAATCTGCAGGATTACTGGGATGTGATTGAGAAATACCGGGCGCTGCAGGGAGGATTCATCTGGGACTGGGTTGACCAGGGTTTGCTAACAACCAACGATGAGGGAGAAGAATTCTGGGCATACGGTGGCGATTTTGGCCCCGAAGATGTTCCCTCGGATGGCAACTTCTGCCTCAACGGACTGGTAAACCCCGACAGGGGAGTTAAACCACATCTGCTCGCAGTAAAAAAGGTTTACCAGCATATAGGGTTTAAACCAGCCAATCTGGCCAACGGCGAAATCCTGATTGAAAACAAATATGCCTTCCTCCCGCTCGACGAATTTGATTTTACGTGGGAAGTAACCGGCGATGGAAAATCAGTAACATCGGAGAAACTTCCGATTATCAGCGCTGCCCCGGGCGAAGTGGTACAGGCAAAAATGGATCTTAGCATTCAGCCGGAACCTGGAACTCAATATTTCCTCAATGTAAAAGCGATTCAAAAAAATACTAAAGGTCTGATAGAAACTGGCTGGATTGCAGCCCAAGAACAGTTTGAATTACCTTTTGCCCGGCCTGCAACAACCATCCAATCATCAACGTTTGGCCAGGTTAGTGCAAATATCGAAGGCACTAAAGTAACCGTTTCCGGATCTGACTTTACAGTGGTATTCGAAGCCGGAGCCGGATTGATGACCAGTTATAAAAAAGGGAATACTGAATTTTTGCAAAGCGGGCCGGTTCCCAATTTCTGGAGGGCGCCCATCGACAATGATTTTGGCAACGGGCTACACCGGCGCAGCGGCATCTGGCGTAAAGCCGGCGAAACAAGAAAAGTAAGAGATATCAACGTTTCGCAACCTGCACCTAACCTGGCAAAGGTCACCTTGATTTTTGATCTGGTAAATCCCGAAGGTGAGAACATAGCCGAATACACCTCAACCTACACAGTTTATGGTTCGGGTGATATTCAGGTTGATAATCACTTTAAAATGACGAAAGAAAACCTTCCCGAAATAGTCAGGATGGGCATGAACCTGGTTATGCCGCGAAGTTTCGAACAGATGACCTGGCTGGGCCGTGGCCCGCACGAATCGTACCGCGACCGCAAAACCAGCGCATTTGTAGGGCTATATAAAGGAAGTGTTGCCGACCAATACTGGGCATATATACGTCCACAAGAAAACGGCAACAAAACTGATGTGCGTTGGGTTACCATAACCGATGCTGCCGGTAACGGACTGCTCTTTAAAGGACTACCACTGCTTGAAGTTAGCGCCCATCACAACATCCTTGAAGATTTTGAATCGTCGGGGCTGACCGTGGGCTGGATTCAGCAGGGAGTAAAAAGCCGTCATACCACCTATGTAAAACCCCGCGACCTTACCTCGGTAAATATCGACTATGGCCAGATGGGCGTGGGCGGCGACGATAGCTGGGGTGCCCGTACCCATACTCAATACCGTTTAACGGAAAGGGAGTACAAATACTCGTTTTTGATTTGTCAGGTTAACGCAGGTGATAACCTTACGGAAAAAGGACTGGAGGTTATTCAATAATTACCGGGGGCTACCATCAAAACCAGCATGGAAACCTTATAAACGATAATGTATATGAAAAAAGTTGCCCGTTTTTTTAAGT
>CAYGIQ010000232.1:0-2969 GCA_964349885.1 uncultured Prolixibacteraceae bacterium
AATGCGAAAGTTGGCTTTCGATAATTGTACATATATTTGTACCATAATTTGTACAATTAAAACATAAGAATATGCTGACGGCAACTCTTTCGGACTTCAGGAAGGATATGAAAAAGTATCTTGACACTGTCACGGCAAATATCGAAACCTTAGTAATCAACAGGGGCAAGGATTCCGGAGTGGTGGTTATGTCGCTTGATGAATACAATTCATTACGGGCAACGCAACATGAGCTATCTTCAAAAACGAATGAACGAAGACTCGATTCGGCGATAGAAAAATTAAAGGAGGGTAATTCCTTTCATAAAGAGTTACTAGACAAATGAAATATACGTTTGTAGACGAGTCCTGGGAAGATTATCTCTTTTGGCAAAAAACCGACAAGAACATGCTAAAAAAGATCAACGAACTGATAAAAGAGATCGCACGAAATCCGTATTCGGGGATAGGTAAACCCGAACCTTTAAAATTTAAATATAAAGGATTTTTTTCTCGACGAATTAATGACGAACACAGACTCATTTATCAAGTAAGAGAGGATGAAATTCTTATTGCAAAATGCAGATTCCATTATGATTAAGAACATAATCGAACACTTTACCCTTGTTAGTTGTTGTACCAAATCGTAAAAGTAAAGCTATGAAAGCATTCACATATGTAAACCCGGTCAGGATAGAATTCGGGAAAGGGAAAGAAGAAAAAATTGGAGATTATATTTCCGAGTATGGCGTATCGAAGGTACTCATTGTGTACGGTTCCGACAGGATTCTGCAGAACGGGCTGTTTCAAAAGGTGGCAACGTCGCTTACCGAACGGGGCATCTCCTTCGAAACGCTTGGCGGGGTACAAAGTAACCCTCTGCTGAGTAAGGTGTACCAAGGGGTAGAAATTGCTAAGGCAAAGGGTTTGGAGGCTGTGTTGGCCGTGGGTGGAGGGTCGGTGCTCGACTCTTCGAAGGCCATTGCCGCCGGGGCAACCTACGAGGGCGATGTGTGGGATTTCTTTACGGGCAAAGCCCATGTTTCCAAAGCCCTGAAGATTTTCGACATTATTACGCTGGCGGCAACCGGAAGCGAGATGAATGCATTTGGCGTGGTGACCCACGATAAAACCCGCGAAAAGATCAGCTTGGGCGGTTTTGCTACATTTCCCACGGTTTCGGTAATTAATCCCGAATTGCAGGCCACCGTTACCAAAGAGTATTTGGCCTATTCGGCAGCCGATATCTTTGCCCACAGTTTGGATATGTACTTCTCGACCACCTGGTTACCCGAATTTATTGCAGCGCATGTCGAAAATATTTTGCGAACGGTAATCCGCACCACAGAGATTTTGCTGGTTGACCCCACAAATTATGATGCTCGCGGGGAGTTTGCCTGGGCTGCTGCTCAGGCCCTTAACGGGAGTACTTTTTGCGGCATCGAGAACAATCGGTACGACACCCATTTCCTTGAGCACACGCTGTCGGCCGAATACAATATTCCCCATGGCGCGGGTTTGTCGATCCTTGTTCCTGCATGGATGCAATGGCAAAAAAGCAGTTTCGCCAATCGTCTCGAACGCTTTGCAAAAGAGATCTTCGGGGTGGAGGGAGCTGATGCCGGAATCGAAGCGCTGAAGGCCTGGTATGTCAAGATAGGAACCCCTGTTACTCTGCAGGAGGGCAACATCGCCGAGGAGGATCTTCCGATGCTTATTGAGAAATTAATGGCAGTGGCCCGTTACTGGCCGGGCAGCCAAGTGTACACCCGCGAGATGGTTGTCGCGGTACTCAACTACGCCAAAGGGTAACGAACAGGCCTTCGCAAACTTAGGGTTTAAGATGTTTGGCAAAGAAGGCTTCAAGGGCCGGGTCGGTTACTTCGAGCCGTTCGTTGTAGGCGGCTCCGTGTCCGGCACCTTCGAGGGTTAAATACTCAATTGCGGCTCCGGCGGCTTTCATCTTTTGTACAAAGTCGGTGGTGAGTTGGGGGCGGACAATGTTGTCGGCGGTGCCCTGAATCAGAAACATGGGAGGGTGGTTTCCGGCAATGTAGCCAATGGGCCACCACTCCTTTTGTGCCATGGGGGTGGCGCGGCCCAGTTCGGTTGGGGGCGATCCGGCAGCCACCACGTTCACTCTGCCCGAATAGTCGTTCCATCCCCCATCGCCCTCCAGATTGTCGGCTGGGGTGAGCATGGCCAGCATCAGAACCAGATGGGCTCCGGCCGAATGGCCGTAAGCACCAATCCGTTCGGGATCAACGCCATAGGTTTTGGCATGCGCCCGAAGCCAGCGAACCGCACACCTCACATCTTCGATGCAGGCAGGAAAGGGGGCTTCGCCGGTAAGACGATACTCTACATTCACGGTTACATACCCTTTCCGGGCATAGTCGAGCATCATTTTTTGGTAGACATCTACCGATTTCGACCCACCGCTCCATCCGCCGCCATGCACAATGACCAACGCCGGTCGGCTCTTGGTGCTTTTGCTGGCAGGCATAGCCATATCGAGCCGCCACGACTTACTTTCGCCGTTTCGGTAGGCAATGTCTCTCTCAATGCGTAAACTGTCGTCGGGCTGAAGAAGGGTTGCATCATCCGAAGTGAACGCTTTTTGCTTGCCGTCGGCTACCATCGGGGTCAAGAGCAGGGCGGCGAAAATGGGCAGTAGGATGCGAAACATGGTTAATTGGCTTTGTTTTTGAGCAGAAATTGGGTGATCTCTTTGGTGGTTCTTTCCAGATCGTCGTGGTGCAGATTGTGGGCGGCGCCATCAACGTGAACCAAGGTTACCTTCGGCAACTCTTTTACGGCATCTTCGTTGGCTTTACGCGATTCGGCCGAACCGTCGGCTTTCAGAATCAGCGAAGGAACCGGGATGCGGGCCAGGGCATCGCCTGTTTGCATGGTGCCGCTCATGGCCTGCGAACCCTCCTGGGTGTAAGCCCCATGGTACTGCTTCTTAGAGAGTGCCCAATAGGCAA
>CAYGIQ010000233.1:0-2919 GCA_964349885.1 uncultured Prolixibacteraceae bacterium
TTCTTAGGCATCTAAGGGTGCACTCCATTGCAGTTCTCCTTGCATAATTGATGAGCAAACTCGGACAAAAAAAAAGTCTGCCAAATTGGTTTTGACAGACTTTACATTACGAGAAATATTGTTTTAGAATTCCATATCCATGCGGCCTCCACCCATATCCATATTTCCATTACCGGTATTGTTTCTCTCCGAACGATAGTTGTTTATACGGTAGCTAAGGGTGAGTTGCACTACCCTTGGCTCACGTTGAAATTTGAATTGGTTGGTAAAATCGGGGGCAATGGTCTTTCCTTCGAACTTTCCGGTTGCCAAAATATCCCTGATGCTAAGGGTTGCAGTAAGCTTTTTATCGAACAACTCCTGTCGGTATGAAAGGTTCGTAAACATCATGCTGCTGGTTTCTCCCTGAGGCTGAATCGATGGACCTCTGTAAAATGCGGTGATTTGTAGTCTGCTTTCGGGATGCAGTCTTATTGTGCCATTAAACCGCATTGAATGGCTGGTGCTCTGGCGGTCGATGCTTCTGCCATTTAGTTCGCCCTCGATACGGTAATTGAACAAACTGAAACTGGCATTCAGCATGAACCATTTGGTGAGGTTAAAGTTTCCCATCACCTCTGTTCCTGCTGTGAAGTCTTGGTTAACATTGGTTGCTGTCATATATACAATTCCATCATCGCGCAACTCCTGAATCCTGCTGATTAGGTTATTGGTAGACCGGTAAAACAACTCTGCTGAAATGAAGGAAGTACCGAATCGCTGCAGCACACTTGCCTGATATGAACTGGTATATTCAGGTTCCAGCTCTGGATTACCTATGCGCACGGTGTACCTATTCATATAACTCGGAAAGGGATCGAGGTCTCCTCCGTTTGGCCGATTTATGCGCCGGCTATAGCTGGCCATTAGCTGCATTGACTTGGTTGCCTGCATCGAAAGGTGCCCTGTTGGGAAGAGGTCAAACCTGTCGAGGGTATAGGGTTGTGCCAATTTCTCCTGATCAATTTCCCTAAAGGTATATTCTCCTCGAAGTCCTCCCATAAACTGAATTTTGGAAAGTCGACCTGAATAGGTGAAATACCCTGCATGTATGTCGCGTTTAAAAACCATATTGCTGCTAAACATCGGATTGATTTCCCAGTTGTTGGCAATAGGATTGAAATTATCGAAGCCAAAATCCTCCTCCTCTCTGTCGAGGGTGGATTGTAACCCTGCCTCCAGTTTACTGCTTCCTTGTAGGGGTTTCACGTAATCGAGCTTAAAGCGGTATTCATTCGATACCTCCGCTTCTGTGGAACGAATCCTGTCCAGAAATCCCAGGTTGCGCTGAAAATTTTGATCGGATAAAAATTCATCCTGCTGCTCTCCGTCGGAGGCTGTCCGCCGCGAATAGAAAAACAATGCTTCCAGTTTATGGGTGCCTTTATCGTCGAATTTTTGCTGGAAGCTGATGTTGGTATTAAACAGATTTCCCTCCCGTCCGGAAAGATTCTGGTTTACCATGAATACATCTCGGAAGGCTGGTCTGCTGAATTCGGTTAAACTGGATCCTCCATTGCGTTCATTGTTGAAAGAACCGGTTGTGCCCGAAAGCGTAAGTGTCGCCTTTTCAGTGAGAAAAAGATCAGCACCTCCGCGCAAATTCCACCCACCTCTCACAAAGTCGCGTGTGCCATCGGAAACGATATAAAAGGTTGTATCGCGAAAAAATGTCTGTCGTTCCGAAAAGAAGGTGCCGTAGGAGTTGTCTTCTGTCCAATCGGCTCCTAAAAAAAGATTGGATTTCTTGGTGCGGTAGTTCAGGGTGAAGTCGCTTCTGTATTTATCACCAGTTCCTACCATTGTGTTGAGCAAACCATTAAATCCTGCCAAAATATTTTTCTTCAGTACTACATTGATGATGCCAGCCATTCCATCAGGTTCGTATTTGGCCGAAGGGTTGGTGATGATTTCAATGTTGTCTATTACCGAGGCAGGCAACTGTCTGAGCGCCTCAGATCCACTTAGAACACTGGGTCTGCCATCAATAAGTACCGTAAAATTGGATGACCCACGCAGCTGAACATTTCCGTCCATATCTACTTCCACAGAGGGTGTATTTTCGAGAACATCTATCGCAGTTCCTCCTGCTGCATTGATATCCTGACTTACATTTACGACTTTTTTATCGATCTGAAATTCTACTCTTTGCCTGTCGGCTATTACAGCCACTTCGCCCATTTCAATGGTTGAGTTGCTCAACGCCACTCTACCTATGTCAACCATTTGACGCGCCGATTCAATGTTTATTTCAGGAAGTCTGGTCCTTTCGTACCCGATAAAGTTTGCTTCTACAAAGTAGGTTCCGTTCTCGAGTCCACCAATTTCAAACTGGCCCCGACCATTGGTAATTCCACCCGTTACAAGCATCGAATCACTTCTGTTGTATACCGCAATGTTGGCAAACTCCATGGGCTGCTGTGACCCCAAATCTACAATCATCCCTCGTATTCTGCCTGATCGCGAAGGAGCCTCCCGGCCCTCAGGGGTCGGTTGAGCTGTTGCTTCCATCACGAGGAATGCGAGTATCCATCCAAATAAAAATTTTGTGTTGTTCATTGCTGATATCTAAATATTAAGTATTGTTTTAAAATGTTTAATCTATTGCGATAATTATTAAACATACTAAAGACACTTAAATCCTTAAATGGTTTAATGAAATGTTTCAAAATGATCGTAATTATTTTTCGGGGGGTGTATTTTAACCGTGTACAACGACCTGATAAGTAGTTTCAGGTTTTCTTAGATAAAAAATGCACAGGTAATGGTAAGGCTAAAATCACGGTAACTCAAATATGGATTTTGAACCTTTGTAAACTTGTAGATCAAATACTTGATTAAAAAGGGTTCAGTCTGATGTGTTTTCAATACGCTTTACCG
>CAYGIQ010000234.1:0-2899 GCA_964349885.1 uncultured Prolixibacteraceae bacterium
GCTCAGTTGTTGGGGTGAGTGGAAACGCAGGTCAAAGCAACTATTCTGCATCCAAAGCGGGCATCATTGGCTTCACCAAATCGGTGGCCCGTGAACTTGGATCGCGGGGTATTCGATCGAATGCCATTGCACCCGGATTCATCATTACCGAGATGACCGCCAGAATTCCTGAAGATGCACGCAAAGCGTGGGAAGAATCGATTCCGCTCAAGCGTGGCGGAACGCCCGAGGAGGTGGCCAAAGTGGCCCTTTTCCTAGCCTCCGACTTGTCGTCGTATGTTAGCGGACAAGTTATCAGCGTTTGCGGTGCCATGAAGACCTGATGGTAAGGTACACGACATAAAAAAACAGCTTCCCAAATGGGAGGCTGTTTTTTTTATGTCATATTGACTCAGCTCTATTTGCCAATTGCGGGCAACAGTTTGTTGCCTGGAGAGAGTATCTTCATGGTTAATTTCTGATGCTTCTTATCGAAACCAACAGAAATGGTATCGCCGTGATGTATTTTGGATCTTATAATAATTTCGGCCATTTCATCCTCGAGGTACTTTTGTATCGCTCTTTTCAACGGACGGGCGCCAAACTGCGGATCGTAGCCTTTGTCGGCAATAAAATCTTTGGCTGCAGCCGAAATTTTCAGCATATAATTAAGACTCTCAACCCGTTTAAAGAGCTCCTTAATTTCGATATCGATAATCTCATGTATATGCTTCTTGTCAAGCGAATTAAACATGACTACATCATCGATTCGATTTAAGAATTCAGGAGCAAAAGCCTTTTTAAGTGCCTTTTGAATGATGTATTTGGCATTCTCATTTTCATCTTCTGAGGTTTTGGGCAGGTTAAATCCGACCCCACGTCCAAAATCCTTTAAGTCACGGCTTCCAATGTTGGAAGTCATGATGATTATAGTATTGCGAAAATCGACCACCCTTCCAAAGCTGTCGGTTAACCGACCCTCGTCGAGAAGCTGCAGAAGCAGATGAAATACATCGGGATGGGCCTTTTCGATTTCATCGAGCAGCACTACTGCATAGGGCTTACGCCGCACTTTCTCGGTAAGTTGTCCGCCTTCTTCATACCCTACATATCCGGGAGGCGCACCTACAAGCCTTGAAACCGAGAATTTTTCGATGTATTCGCTCATATCAATACGGATGAGCGCATCGGTAGAGTCGAACAGATAGGTGGCCAACACTTTGGCAAGCTGGGTTTTTCCAACGCCGGTAGGACCTAAGAAGATAAAGGAACCAATGGGTCGGTTGGGATCTTTCAATCCGGCGCGGTTTCGCTGAATTGCTTTTACAATTTTTTCGATGGCCTGATCCTGACCCACGACTTTTCCGCGAAGATCGGAGTTCATATGCATAAGCCTCAAGCCTTCGGCTTGGGCAATACGGGTAACCGGAATACCAGACATAAGAGCAACCACCTCGGCGACTTTGTGCTCATCGACGGTTTCGCGATGGTTAACCAGCTCCTTCTCCCAGGTCTCTTTCTCCTTTTCGAGCAACATTAGGAGATTTTTCTCCTTGTCGCGATAGCTGGCTGCCTGTTCGAATTTCTGACTCTGCACAGCCGCAATCTTTTCGGCCCTGAATTTCTCGATCTTTTCTTCGAGTTTTACAATTTTATCGGGAACATTGATGTTGGCAATGTGAATTCTTGACCCGGCTTCATCCAACGCATCGATCGCTTTATCGGGCAGATAACGGTCGGTGATGTAGCGCATGGTTAGGGAAACACAGGCATCAATGGCCTCGGGAGTATAGATTACGTTATGGTGGTCTTCGTATCTTGATTTGATGTTGTTCAGAATTTCAACTGTCTCCTCGGCGTTGGTCGGTTCTACCATAATTTTCTGAAACCTGCGTTCGAGCGCCCCATCTTTTTCGATATGCTGGCGGTACTCATCGAGGGTAGTGGCGCCAATGCACTGGATATCGCCCCTTGCCAGCGCCGGTTTGAGCATATTTGCCGCATCGAGCGAACCGGTAGCACCTCCGGCCCCAACAATGGTATGAATCTCATCGATAAAAAGGATCACATTGGTAACCTTAGCCAGTTCATTGAGAATTGCTTTCATGCGCTCTTCAAACTGACCTCGGTATTTGGTTCCGGCCACAATCGATGCGACATCAAGGCTTATTACCCGTTTGTCGAAAAGCAGGCGCGACACCTTTTTCTGTACAATACGAATGGCCAATCCTTCAGCGATGGCCGATTTGCCAACACCAGGTTCTCCAATAAGGATGGGGTTGTTTTTTTTGCGCCTGCTTAGAATCTGAGCCAGACGTTCAATCTCTTTTTCCCTGCCGACGATAGGGTCGAGGCTGTTTTCCTCGGCCAAGCGGGTAATGTCTATGCCAAAATTGTCAAGAACCGGGGTATCAGATTTTTGCGCACCCGGTTTCCGTCCTGCACCCTGGGGTGTTTTTTTACCGTAACCCTCTTCCGCCTCGTCGGGGTCGTCGCCCGAGAATTCCGATTTTGTTTTGGGTTGTTTATAATCCTGCATTTTTGACTTAACCATGAAATAGTTTATACCTGAATCGTTGAGCAGCGAGGATATGGTATTGTTGCTCTCCTTTAATATGGCCAGCAAAAGATGGCCACTGTTGGCAACATTGCTTTTAAATCCGCGGGCTTCCAGGTGAATGATCTTAAGCGTTTTTTCAGCGGATTTTGTCAGCGCTACATCCGCATCGAGGTCAATCTTACGCGAACTGCGGATGCGCTCCTCCAGAAGCAGTTTAATTTCAGCCAAGTCGATGCCCATCGACTCAAGCACTTCAGTCGCCAAACCTTCTCCATCGCGGAGAATGCCAAGGAACAGATGGTCGGGCCCAACGTAGTCGTTTCCCAATCGTATGGCCTCCTCTCTGCTGTAGGCGATAAT
>CAYGIQ010000235.1:0-2874 GCA_964349885.1 uncultured Prolixibacteraceae bacterium
GGTTTAGCCCCTGCGCTGATCGGACCTACCCGCAAGCCGCCACCTTCGATCCAGGCGATGCTGCCCCCGCCTGCCCCAATGGTGTAAATGTTAACCATAGGCGTTAAGATGGGGAAACCTTCGAAAATGGTTTCGGTGGATACATCAGGCCGGCCACCAATGATCATGCTCACATCGTAGCTGGTGCCACCCATGTCAACACCGATCAGGTTCTGGTAACCCAGAGTGTCGGATAGGTATTTGTTGGCCAGGGCACCACCGACAGGCCCGGAAAGCAGAGTTTGAATCGGCGAATCTTTGGCGATGGATGAGGTAATTACCCCACCACCGGATTGCATAATATGAATGGGGTTTTTAAATCCATTATCCCTCATCCTCTGCTCCAGGATTTTTAAATATTTCTTGACGGTGGGAGCGATGTAGGCATTGATAATGGTTGTGCTGGTTCTTTCGTATTCCCTCCACTCCCTGGCAATCCGGTGGGATAGGGAAAGAGGTTTATCGGTCAAGTCGTTGAGAATTTTCTCGATCTCTTCTTCATGAATAGGGTTAATGTAAGCGTTGATCAGACAGACTGCAATAGAATCATATTCTTTGGCTTTGATTTCTTCTGCTGCTTGAATCACACTTGCTGTGTTAAGCGGTTTTTCAACGGAACCGTTAAAGAGAACCCTTTCTTCTACTTCATAAACATCTATTCTTTTCAACAGGGGAGTCGGTTTACTGAAACGCAGATTGTACATCTCTTTGCGGTTACCCCTGGCGATCTCATAAACATCTTTAAAACCCCTGGTTGTAATCAACGCTACTTGGGAACCCTTCCGCTGGAGAAGCGAGTTTAAACCCACAGTTGTTCCGTGCACAAAAAAATCTACTTCGGTCAGGTCTTTCATTTCAAGGCCGAGACCGTTGAGCACCGATTCAGTAAGGTTATCGGGTGTGGTCAGGGCTTTGCCTTCCTTCTGTTCGTTGGTCTGGGTGTCGTAAAAAACAAAGTCGGTAAAGGTGCCACCGATATCTACGGATACTCTGAATCTGCTCATGTCCTTCTCCATTCCTTTTGGTGTAGTTTATTCCCCAGTTTAGCAGCTTTAGAATACGGGTAACTGAGGGTGTGCTAGAGCATCTTTTTCAAAACACTGGGTGTGTTCACGCTGATGATCTTGACTGGTTTGTTGGTTAGGTTTGCCCATTCGTGAGGCACAGTTGACATCATATGCAAGCTGTCTCCGGGATAGAGGGTATGTTCCCTGTCTTCCATAAATACGGTTAAGGTGCCTTCAAGCACGTATACAAATTCTTCGCCGTTATGTGAAAGCGGGCGGATATTCTGCCTCTCCGCGGGGAGGATTTCGACTAAAATAGGATCAATTATCCGGTCAATGGTATCGTTTGACAGGCTGTAGTAGATGAAATCGGAACTGTTTAAGCGGAAACCTTTCAGTTCGTAGCTGCGGAAAATAATATTGTCGTGTTTTTCGGTGATATGAAAGAAGTTAACCAGCTCTACATCGAGGGCGGCAGCAATATTTTTCAGCGAGTTGATAGTGATGGAGGTCTGGCCTCTTTCCAGTTGGGAAAGGAAGCTGATGGAGAAACCGGAGATTTCTCCGAGTTGCTTAAGGGTCATCCCCTTAGCCTTGCGGGTATCTTTAATCTTTTTGCCTATTTCAACAGAGAATTTTTCTGCTTTCATTTACTGCATCCCTTCTAAAATAAAGGTTTGTTAGGATGACAAGATCATACACCGACACCGTAACTTTTTAAGTGTTTTCTACTCTCAGTGAAAAATTCCTGCTAAATTTTATTGTTATTAAAAATTTTTGCCTGTTATGCAGGAGATAAATACAGCACCGTCGAACTTAAATTATACTTTAAGCCCGGGATGACATGGGCAACTAAATTTAATGTGGTGAATTTCAGATGTCTGAAGGCCCGATTATCGAGTTAAAAAACATCTGCAAACGTTTCGACGGGATCGAAGCACTTATTAATATATCTCTGACTATAGAACGGGGCAGGGTTCATGGGCTGGTCGGTGAAAACGGCGCCGGCAAATCGACTCTGGGCAAAATTATTGCCGGAATACATCGTCCGGACAACGGACAGATGCTTGTAGACGGGGATTCTGTTTCCTTCACCACCCCGCGGGATGCCCTGGGCTACGGGATTGCCATGATCTCGCAGGAAGTTTCACTGGTTCCAAAAAGAACGGTTGTTGAAAACGTCTTCCTCGGCATGGAAAGTACCAAACTGGGGCTTGTTGAAAAGAAAGTGTTGTATAAACGTTACGAAGAGTTAACGGCACGGGCAGGTATCTACATTCACCCCGATACTATTTTGGCCACACTACGCATAGCCGACCAGAAAAAGGTTGAGGTACTGAGAGCGGTGGCCCGCAATGCCCGACTGATTGTCATGGACGAACCTACAGCTGCTTTATCATCAGAAGAAGCGGCTGCCCTTTATGCTCTGATCGATAGTTTAAAAGCGATCGGCACTACAGTAGTTTATGTTTCACATTTCCTGGAAGAAGTGCTCCAGCTGGCCGATACTGTTACAGTATTACGCAACGGTAATCTAATTAAAACCTCACCGGTTACCGAAGAAACCCCGGAGAGTCTTGTGAATAATATGTTGGGCGGCTTCGTTTCATTGGGTTACCCGGAGAAGAAGTATCCCGAACACAGCGCTCAGGTTGTACTTGCGGTGAAGCATCTGTGTAAGACCGGGGATTTTGAAGATATATCATTTGAAATCCGGGAAGGCGAGATTGTTGGTCTGGCTGGCCTGGCTGGAAGCGGACGCTCAGAGATCTGCCGCGCCCTCTTCGGCGCTGAAAAGATTACCGATGGAACGGTCAGGGTGAAGCGT
>CAYGIQ010000236.1:0-1305 GCA_964349885.1 uncultured Prolixibacteraceae bacterium
CCCACGATTGGGGTATTGAAGGACCCTTTCTGGAAGGCTGGGGTGCCGAAGTGGGCGGAGGAATGGGCCGTCTGGCAAGCCATGGAGTTGCCTGGTACCGCCGCAAACTTGATATTCCTGAATCGGATGCCGGTAAATCTGTATTCATCGATGTGGACGGAGCTATGTCTTATGCCATGGTGTGGTTAAACGGAAACCTGGTGGGAGGCTGGCCTTATGGTTACAACTCGTGGCAGCTCGACTTAACCCCTTATATAGTTCCGGGCGGCGATAACCAACTGGCAATTCGCATCGATAATCCGCCCCATTCGGCACGCTGGTACCCGGGCGGCGGACTCTACCGAAATGTGTGGCTGGTTAAAACCAATAAAATACATGTGGGTCATTGGGGCACGTATTTGACTACCCGCGATATTTCTAAATCATCGGCCACCGTTGATTTGGCGGTTACCATCGAAAACCATTCGGGCAGTGATCAGTATCTTGAAGTAAGTACCAAGATCTACGAACTCGATGAACACCTGAACCCCGGGGCAAGGGCTGTAGTAACCTTTCCGGCAATCCGGAAAAATATCGCTGCTGGCGAGTCGTCAGTAGCCGAAGGATCAGTAAAGCTGAAAAACCCAAAACTATGGGGGCCGCCTCCAACCCAGAAACCAAACCTATACAAGGCAGTTACGGTTGTATATGCCGGCGGCAGCCCCATTGACAGCTATGAAACCAGATTTGGAATCCGCACCCTTGAATTTGATCCTGCCAGAGGAGTAATTGTTAATGGTGAACATATAAAACTGCAAGGAGTGAACCAACATCACGACCTGGGAGCTTTGGGGGCCGCATTCAATATCAGGGCTGCCGAACGCCAACTGGAAATATTAGCTGAAATGGGTTGCAATGCAGTCCGTATGGCACACAACCCACCTGCACCCGAGTTGCTCGAACTGACCGATCGGATGGGCTTTCTGGTAGTGAACGAGATATTCGATTCATGGGAAAGAAAGAAAACCCCGCTCGATTTTCACCTGATTTTTCCCGATTGGTATGAACCCGACACACGGGCGTTTGTGCGCCGCGACAGGAATTGCCCGTCTATCATCCTCTGGAGCTTTGGCAACGAAGTAGGTGAACAGTACACCGGCGAAGAAGGTGCGGCTATTGGCAGAAAACTGGCCCAGATTGTAAAAGAAGAAGACCCGACCCGGCCAACTACTTCGGCTATGAACTGGGCTAAACCCGATATGCCCTTCCCTGCCATTATGGATGTGATCAACCTGAACTATCAGGGAGAGGGAATCAGGGATGCCG
>CAYGIQ010000236.1:1405-2850 GCA_964349885.1 uncultured Prolixibacteraceae bacterium
TGGGATTACATTGGAGAGCCTACTCCCTATTACCTTAGCCGCAGTTCATATTCAGGAATTATAGACCTGGCCGGTTTCAAAAAAGACCGTTTCTACCTCTATCAATCGCGTTGGAGGCCCGGCTTACCGATAGCCCATATCCTGCCGCACTGGAACTGGCCCGACCGTATAGGGCAGGTGACCCCGGTGCATGTGTTCACTTCGGGCGATGAGGCAGAACTTTTCCTGAACGGACAATCGCTTGGCAAAAAGAAAAAGGGCGAATTTGAGTACCGGTTGCGGTGGGATGACGTGGTGTATGCCCCGGGCGAACTGAAAGTAGTTGCTTATAAAAATGGAACACTCTGGGCCGAAGAAACTGTTAAAACCACCGGCGAACCTGCAGAACTAACTGCAGTAGCCGATCGCAATACAATAGCAGCAGATGGGAAAGATTTGTCGTTTATTACCGTAAAAGTTACCGACGAAAACGCACTGATGGTACCCGATGCCAATAACCTCATCAGCTTTAGCATCGAGGGGCCGGGAGAAATTGTAGCCACCGACAATGGCAACCCTTCCGATTTGGTTTTCTTTGGTTCAAAAGAGCGTTCAGCTTTCAGTGGTATGGCTTTGGTAATTATCAGCGCCAAAAACGGGGAACCGGGCAATATCAGGGTCACGGCAAAATCATCAGGATTGGAAAGCACTTTTGTTGAAATTGCAAGCCTTTGATCCAATTTCACTCCGATGCCGGAGTCTGGAATGGCTATGTAGGCAATCCTTCGGCATTGTAAAAGTTTGCATCGCATGGATTGTCGGACCAGGCGCAACACACCCTGACCGGCTCGTCAAAATTATCGTTCCACACTTCAACTTTATTTCCCGAAATTCTGGCTTTTGCCCACACAAATTTTCCATGGTTGCCGGCATTTTCAAAACGCATCATCTCTTCCCCGTCATTGCTGATAAGTCAGCTGACAACTTCATTGAATGTGATAAGCAGCTTATTTCCTTGTTTTTGGTGCGAAGCGTATATGGGCACCGAGTGTACACATTCCTCTTTATACGCAATTTTCAATGCACCCAGGGCGAGCCTTTCGCTTACATCCTTTTTGTTCAGGGGATGAATGTCGTTCCACTTGCTACTCCAATCGTTGATAAGCCTTTCTACCTATATTTTGTACCTATCGGGACAGTTCCGTCAGGAACTGAATATGGGGAAAATAAAAACTAACCCTCAGAAGCCAATAGTACCTTAAGAACGTAGCATCAAGCCAAATCGAAGCGGTCGAGGTTCATCACTTTTGTCCACGCTTTTACGAAGTCATTAATGAATTTCTCCTGAGAATCTGTACATGCATAAACTTCAGCCTGGGCCCGTAGTTCTGAATTTGACCCGAAAACCAGGTCGAAACGGGTACCTGTCCACTTTACTTTGCCTGTGGCACGGTCGCGGCCATTGA
>CAYGIQ010000237.1:0-2811 GCA_964349885.1 uncultured Prolixibacteraceae bacterium
ACAAAATTCTGGACTGCCATATCGGATGTAAATCCCGATCCATCGTAAACATTGGCCGTTTCACGGTAAGGGGAGTCGGTACCCGATACATCGTGATGATCGCGCCCTAGTACCAGCGGGGCCGATAGGTTACCACGGGCTATAGCCTCATTGAATGCCTCGGCCAGTGCTATGCGACCATCGGCATCGGCATATAAAATCCTTGCCTGCGACCCAACAACCAATCGGTTGTTACCGGCCTCCATAATCCAATTCAGATTATCGGTTAACTGAGCTGAAATCTCAGCTGGGGCATTTGAAAGCTGAAGTCTGAGAACTTCGGCGGCAATCTGATCGGTAACAGCCAAATCAGCTTCACTGCCCGAGGTGCAAACCCATCTGAAAGGACCAAACCCATAATCAAAATATGAAGGCCCCATAATGTCCTCTACATACGATGGATAGCGGTACCTTCCGGGAGCCCGGAAAACATCAGCTCCCGCCCTTCCAGAATTCAGCAGAAATGCATTGCCATAATCCCAAAAATAGGTGCCATTGGCTGCCATTTTGTTGATGGCATCAACGTGCCTGCACAGCGAAGCATTAACTGCCTCACGGAATGCTTCAGGATGGTTTCTCATGAGGGCATTCGACTCCTCAAAACTGTATCCCACAGGATAGTATCCCCCACCATAGGGATTGTGAAGTGAGGTTTGATCCGAACCCAATTGCGGTTGCAACCCACTGATGGCGATGGCTTCCCATAAATCGACCACATTGCCGCTAAATGCAATTGATACCGGCTTATTTTCAACCATTGCCTGCTCCACCCGCTGAATCAGTTCAGGCAGGTTATCGTATACCTCATCGACCCAACCCTGATCCTTTCGAAGTGCTACCACCTTCGGATTGATTTCGGCCACCACACACACCATTCCGGCAATGATGGCAGCCTTAGGCTGTGCACCTGACATGCCCCCAAGGCCTGAGGTGATGAACAATTGAATTTTGCCTTGCTTATTAGAATGCAAACGGGCTGCATTCAGCAAAGTTATGGTGGTTCCGTGCACAATCCCCTGAGGACCAATGTACATAAAAGAGCCAGCAGTCATTTGACCGTACTGGGTAACTCCCAGAGCATTGAATCGCTCGTAGTCATCGGGAGTTGAGTAATTGGGTACCATCAGTCCATTGGTCACAACAACACGCGGAGCATCTGGGTGGGAAGGGAACAACCCAAGGGGATGGCCCGAATACATCACAAGAGTTTGCTCATCCGACATTTGGCTTAGGTAGTGCATGGTGAGCAGGTATTGTGCCCAATTTTGAAATACCGCACCATTACCACCATAGGTAATGAGTTCATGGGGGTGCTGAGCTACTGCAGGATCGAGATTGTTTTGAATCATCAGCATTATGGCAGCAGCTTGTTGCGACCTTGCCGGATAGTCGCCAATAGGTCGGGCATGGATCGCATATTTGGGCCGGTATCGGTACATGTAAATCCGTCCATACTGTTTGAGCTCATTCAAAAATTCAACAGCGAGCGTTTCGTGTACAGAGGAAGGAAAATAGCGGAGGGCATTGGCAAGCGCAAGCTTTTTATCAGCTTTTGAGAGCAAATCCCTGCGTCTGGGTGCATGATTAACGGATGTATCGAAAAAGGGTGGATTTGGCAAATGATGTGGAATTCCATCGGTAATGGCCTGGCGAAAGGAAAGCAGATCCATGGGCATAATTTGCTGGTTGTGGGTATGCATATTGTTGAATCGGTTGATTTGGCCAACCGACTTGCACAAAAGCAGTCCGAATGGATGAAAGGTACAGAAATTTAAAGCAAAAAAAAAGATGCAAAGCTGTTTGCATCTCTTAAATCCATCCCAACAAATCGTTTCCTATTCTTCGAACTGATTGATTTTTTCGTCTACCAGAATCCTTCCGCAATATTCGCAAACGATAATTTTTTTACGGCTTGCAATATCAAGCTGACGCTGCGGCGGAATCTTATTAAAGCAACCTCCGCAGGCATCGCGCTGAATGGTAACAACAGCCAACCCATTGCGGGCATTTTTACGGATTCGCTTAAAGGCACCCAACAATCGGGGTTCGATAAATGTTTCGATTTTTTCAGATTTAAGCTTCAGCTTCTCCTCTTCGATTTTTGTTTCCTCGGTAATCTCCTCCAGTTCCTTGTTCTTCCGGATTAAATCATCTTCACGTTCGTTGAGCAACTCCTTCGAAGCAGTAATGCTTTCCGTCTTGAGTACCATTTCGGCAGAGAACTCCTTGATACGTTTTTCGGCAAGTTGAACCTCAAGATTCTGATACTCAATTTCCTTAGCCAATGAATCGTATTCACGGTTGTTCCGTACATTGTTTTGCTGCTCGGTATATTTGGCGATCAGACTTTGCGACTCCTTAATGGCAATCTTTTTATTGTTGATTGCCGTTTCGAGGCTGGTCAGCTCCTCATCCAAGTTTTGCAAACGGGTCCGTAATCCGGCCAGCTCATCCTCCAGATCCTGAACTTCGAGCGGCAATTCTCCCCTCAGCACCTTTATCTTGTCAATGGCCGAAACCACACTCTGTAATTCATGCAATGCCCTAAGTTTCTCTTCAATAGAGATATCTTTCTCGTCGGGCCTTACCATTTGTGTACTCATCTGTATAAATTTTATTGTTGTTTGTATGTTGTTTATAGAACGACTTACCATTCCTAATAAAGCTAACCTTGAGGCATATCGCATGTCCAAAAGCAACAAGGATATGATTGTCCTGAACAACCAATAACCTGACGGCAATAAATAATGGGAAATCCCGGCTTGAAAGCCG
>CAYGIQ010000238.1:0-2801 GCA_964349885.1 uncultured Prolixibacteraceae bacterium
GAGCGAAGGTGTAAAAAATCGACTCTTGGGGTTAATCATTTTAATCATCCCCCTTATCATCTGCTCAGCTGCATTAAAGTCTGCAATTACCCCATCCCTTAGCGGACGTATGGTAACCAAATTTGCATGTGTTTTGCCTTGCATCTGCCTGGCTCTTTCACCAATTGCCACCAACTTATCGGTTTTAAGATCGATTGCAACAATCGATGGTTCATCCACTACGATTTTATCGTTGTGGATAATTATGGTGTTGGCTGTACCCAGGTCGATCGCAATCTCCTGTGTAAAAAATGAAAACAATCCCATCTTGATACGAATTATTAACTATTAGTGGCGAAAATGTCGGGTTCCGGTAAACAACATCGCCATTCCAAATTCATTGCAGGCATCAATAACATCCTTGTCGCGGATGCTGCCTCCGGGTTCAACTATATATTTTATTCCAAATTCGTTGGCTACTTCAATACTGTCGCGAAACGGGAAAAACGCATCCGACACCAAAACAGATTCTGCAATGTTGAGGTCTTCCTTTTGTTCAAACCTTGGAATGGTAAGTTGTCGTAAACTATCGAGTCGGTTGGGCTGTCCCATGCCTGCTCCGGTGAGCCAAAAACATCCTTCGCGGGTTTCCGAAACAAGGGCTATAGCATTGCTCTTTAAATGTTTACAAGCAGCCACTCCAAACCGTGCCAACTGCAACTTCTGTTTTGCAAACGGTAATTTCGTAACGGTTTCAAATGCTTCCGCTTCGCCTTCATCCTCTTGCTGAACCAAAAGACCGCCGCTCACCGACCTTACTACGGTTTCAACTGAGACCCTTGGCCGCAGTGGTGCAACCAAAAGTCGCAGGTTCTTTTTCTGAGCCAAAATTTGAATCGCTTCAGACGAAAATTCGGGGGCTATCAATATTTCGACAAAACGTTTATCGAACCAAGCTGCGATGCTGGCATCAACGGTATCGGTAAAACAAACAATTCCACCAAAAGCCGAAACTGGATCTCCTGCCCATGCCAATTCCAGAGCTTCCATTGCCGTTCGAGCTACTGCCAAACCACAGGGATTTAAATGCTTAACAACGGCCACTGCCTGTTTCCCGGTGATGTGGTCAACCGAATGCCATGCGTCGCCTGCAGACTTCCATGCTGCATCGGCATCGAGCAGGTTGTTGTACGACAGAGCCTTCCCCTGAAGCACTTTGGCTCCAGCAAGTGTTATCTCCGACTCAGTATTGGAATACCGAAAGAAAACCGCTTTCTGATGGGGATTCTCTCCGTAACGAAGGAGTTGACCCCGATTTAAACTTATGCGAAGAGAAGTTTCGTCGGATGGGTCGGTATTAAACCAACCAAATATAGCTGAATCGTAATGACTGGTAACAGAAAATGCCTTCATTGCAAACCACTTGCGCTGCATCAGAGTCGTTGCCCCATCTCCTTCATTCAGAATGTTGAGCAACGGCAGATACTCTTCCTGAGAGGGAACAATTACTACATCATGGTAATTTTTAGCAGCAGCACGAATCAACGAAATACCGCCAATATCAATTTTTTCAATAATCTCCTGATGCCCGGCCCCAGTAGCCAAAGTCTTTTCGAAAGGATAAAGATCAACCACAACCAGATCAAACTCAGGAATCTGGTATTTTTCCAACTGCTGGGCATCGTCGGGATTGTCTCGACGACTTAAAATGCCACCAAATACAGCAGGATGCAACGTTTTAACCCTACCCCCCAAAATGGATGGAAAACTGGTTATGGACTCAACCGGGGCAACCGGAATTCCTAAAGATTCAATAAATGTTTGTGTGCCGCCTGTGCTGAAAAGCTCAACCCCAAGTTCATGGAGCCTATGAATGAGCGAATCGAGATTATCCTTGTGAAAGACAGATATAAGTGCCCGTCTAATTTTTTTATTTTCAGTCATTTAATTTCAAAAGAAAATATTTTACAAATATATACAATCGTGCCTTAAATTACCCGAAAAATTATGCAACGACGTATAAAAGATGGGCCTGATTAAATTAATGGAAACATTGGTGTAATGCATCGACAACAACTTAAACTAATCAGGCAACAATCTTTATAATGACAGTCGGGAAAGTAATACTCCCTGACTGCATATCCCGTATTTTGGCACGAAATTTTTCACCATGCTTTTTGTTCGACTTGTCTTTGAAAGCCTAAAATTTGCAGCACATTCCTTAAAGGTTAACCGGCTCAGAACGCTATTGTCGTTGTTAGGAATAACCATTGGAATTTTTGCCATCATCTCGGTCTTTACCGTTATCGATTCTCTTGAACGATATATTAGGGAAAGTCTGAACAGTTTGGGAAGCAACATGGTGTACATCCAAAAGTGGCCATGGACTCCACCCGAGGGGGAAACCGAATATCCATGGTGGAAGTATATGAACAGACCGGTACCCCAAATAAACGAGGCAGACGAATTGCTGCGTAGGTCGAGGCTGGTTGAAAGTGGCACCTTCTTCTTTGGTTTCAACCGCACACTACAATCGGGAAGCGACAATATGGAAAACGTTGAGATATTGGCCTCAACCCATGCCCTGCACGATGTTTGGAATCTAAAAGTTTCATCAGGTCGGTATTTTACACCGCAGGAGATACACTCTGCGGTTCCGGCTGCGCTTATTGGAGATGAAATTGCCAATCAATTGTTCAGAAATCAAAATCCTGTAGGCAAGTATTTTAAGGCTATGGGGCATCAGTTCCAGATATTAGGTGTCTATGAAAAAACAGGCCAAGATATGTTTGGTACAAGCATGGACCGTAGGGTGCATATCC
>CAYGIQ010000239.1:0-2782 GCA_964349885.1 uncultured Prolixibacteraceae bacterium
GAGTTACATAAAAAGAATAATTGAAGAGGATTTGTGCGAAAAATTGTCTGCTTCGCAAGGTTACTTTTTTCAGGAGCCTTTTGCCGAAATATGCCCCTGCTATAGCCGAAAGGGTTGCCGAAATCAGTAGTGTAAGATTTTCGTGCAGGTTCGCTGATGTAAAACGTGAAGCATAGACCGAAAGTCGGGTAAAATCAACCAAACAGGTGCCTCATGGTACTGCCTGTAAATAAAGGTGTTAAAACTTATACTTAACCCCTGCCGAAACGATCTGCGTTTCGTAATAGTTTTGATAGAGAGCGGTAAAGCCCTGATTCGAGATCTTTTGTTGAAGGCCCATCGTATTGAAGATGTCGGCCATGGCAAGAGTGATTTCCACTTTTCCTTTACATGTAGTTTGTTTAAACCCCATATCAACCGACCAACGCTCAAGCTCCCGCCCCTGGGCAATATTTTTTGGAGCAAAGTACTGCGCCGAAAGTTGAAACTGATGGGTTGAGGAGAGCCGGATAGCGTTATTGATTTTGGCGAACCAGGTATTGTCTTTGCTTTCGGCAATATGAAACGGTTGTTGATAAGGGAAATAGAGTACTCCGGTAAAAGGTTTAATCACATTCCGATACCAATTATAACTGCCCGAAAGAGTCCAGAAGGGCAGAATTTTTTGATCTAGCACCAGCTCAAATCCTGTATTGTTGGCCTGACCTGTGTTTTGATACACCTTGTGCACAATATTGGTTTCGGTGTTCTCTGCATCCATGGCATAAATCCGGGTATAAGGGTCGTCGATATGCTTGAAGTATACCGAGATAAGTGCATTCCCTCCCTTCCAGTTATATTTGTAGGCCAACTCGGCACTCTGGGTATATTGAGGCCTCAGGTAAGGATTCCCCGTTTTGAGCATTTCCGGATCATCATATTTTGGGAAAATTCGAAGTTCTGCCTCCCCGGGACGATCGATACGCCGATTGTAGAATGCCGAAAGCCGACTCGAAGGACTCATTTTCAAAGTGTAGCGCACATTTGGGAAAAGGCTGAAATATTGGTACTTATCGTTCGAAGGATAATAGATATTTTCGGATGCAATGCGATAAGAAACAAAGGTGTATTCTGCCCGCAAACCGGCTTCAAGTTCGAAACCCGGCTTTTCAATCACCAGATTTCCATAACCCGATATCATATCCTCGTCCCAGTCGGACCAATCGCCCAAACCCTCATAGATTACAGAATTCTCACCCCTTTGCACCTTATAACTGATAGGGATACGTCGGATCTGTCCTTTGGCACCAAGCTCCAGACGTCCACTCCGAAGTGGCTTCACGTAATCGGCGGATAGTTGAGTAATATGCTCGGTGGCAATGATATGGGTGGTATCATTTCCCACTCTTCGGGTTGAAACCTCCTTTAATTGATACTCCTCATCCTCCCAACCCCGGGTGTACTGAAAGGAGGATGTCAACTCATGACCGGGTTCGGCAAACTTATACTTGTGTCGCACATTTATACTTGCAAATCCGGTGATCTCCTCCTCTTTCCACGCCCAGTTGCGTGTGCTAATCATATTTTGCAAGTTGAAGTAACCGTAGTCGGCCACATCTATATGCCGTTCCCAATCGTAAACGCCCGAAATGGAAAAGGTATTATGGGCATTGGGCGAATAATCGGCGCCCCCTTTTAAAATATAATGGGTCTGCTTTCGGTTTTCGGGTACCTGCGAGAGGTATGAGCTTCCCGAATCGTAATGGCGGGTGGTAAACTCATTATTGGGAAGTCGTTCCTGATCTATCACCTCGGCCTGCAGAAACAGACCCACCTTACTGGTTTTGTAATTCAAATTAATAGAAGGAATATACTTAGGATTAAAGTCATAACTTCCTATTGCAGAAGGAACATCGGCCCTTCTTTTTGAGAGCGCTCCCAATCCGTACGAAAAACCCACATCGCCATGAAGACCTGCTTGTTTCTCCTTTTTGTAGATTAAATTTATGATACCTGCCATACCGCCCGCATCGTACCGAGCCGAAGGGTTATTAATAATCTCTATCTTCTCGATATTGGCCACCGGAACACTCTCAAGGCCCTTTTGGTTTCCATAGCCGGTGAGTGCCGATTGCTGCCCGTCGATCAAAACAGCCACCTTATCGCTTCCCCGCAACAACACTTTTCCCTCCTGGTCGACCTGGATGCCGGGAAGACTCTTCATGGCATCCATCACCGACCCTCCGGCCTGCACCAGGTTCGATGCCACATTATAGATTTGCTTTTCGGGCATAACAACACTCGAGTTTCGATCGGCAGTAACTGTAACTTCTTCAAGCTGTGCAGGGTCGGCTACCATCAAAATTTTTTGCATATCATACGCCTTATTCAGACGACCCAATAACAGGGGAATGCGTTGAGGCGTGTACCCCAGATACGAGCACTGCAGAAAGAACTCACCTTCGGGCAGACCGGCAAGCAAAAACCGCCCCTCCTCGTTGGTCATGGTTCCCGACACCAACGACAAGTCGTCTTTTTTTATAAGCTGCACCGAAGCAAAAGGCAACACCTCGCCTGTAGAACCGTCTATAATCCGGCCTGAAACCACCGAAAGAGCCGAAACGGTATTCACTGTCTGACCAGATACACTGTGGAAACCACTCCCTGCAACTATAGAAAGCGAAAACACGAGAAGCCGTACAAACCAAAGATTACGCATAGAATACAAATTATCAGCGTGAAAACCACTAGCCAAATATAGTACTAACCCTTCACTATTTTTGCCCTAACCACTAATTCAGGT
>CAYGIQ010000240.1:0-2759 GCA_964349885.1 uncultured Prolixibacteraceae bacterium
TACCTTTTCACCCTCGCATTCCCCTTCCAGATACTCCAGACCATTTCTTCGTCGGCGGGTTGGGCGTAGTCGGTGAGGAAGGTCGTTGCCATGGCGCCGGTAGCCCATCCGAACTGCGGCCATTTTTCGGGTTCCCAGCCTTTGAGAATGGCATAAAGCATACCACCAACAAAACCATCGCCACCGCCAATACGGTCGAGTACATGTATTTTGCGTGGTTCTACTACATGCCAGTTTTCGCCTTCGAGCATGATAGCGCCCCAGAGATGTTCGTTGACACTGATTACCTGGCGAAGTGTAGTTGCAAATACCGAAGCATTGGGGAAACTCTTTTTCACCCGGTAGATCATATCTTTGAAACCATCGATCTCTGAAGTTATGCTTTTACCACCTGCTTCGGGGCCTTCGATGCCCAGACAAAGCTGAAAATCTTCCTCGTTGCCGATAAGAATATCAGATACTGAAGCAATTTCAGCGAAAATTTCGGCCAGTTCTTTTTCTCGGCCTTTCCAGAAAGTAGCCCGGTAGTTGAGGTCAAATGAGATGCGCGTGCCATATTTTTTGGCAAAACGGGCCAGTTGCAGGCAAAACTCACTCGTTTCGGGCGAAAGTGCAGCAATAAGCCCTGAAAGATGGACAATCTGAACACCTTCCTGACCGAAGATGCGTTCGAGGTCAAAGTCTTTCACATTTAGTGTACGGCCCACTTCTCCGGCACGGTCGTTTTGAACGCGTGGTCCACGGGTACCGAAACCGCTGTCGGCAATATTGAACTGGTGTCGATATCCCCAGGGCCCGCCCTGTGGAACTTCCGGCCCTTCGAATTCCATATTACGGCTGCGAAGGTTGTTCTTGATGAACAATGCTATCGGGCTGTCCTTAACAAAGGTAGTCAGCACCTTTACCGGCAGTCCTAAGTACGATGATATACTTGCTACATTGGTTTCGGCGCTGGTTGCATACATTTCAAAAAGGTTACTGCTATGCACAGGTTGTCCGTTTGGTGGAGTTATTCTAACTCCCATACTGGTTGGTACTACCATTGAATACTTAAATTCTTTTTTTAACTCTACACTCATAGTTATTTATCTTTTGGTTTATATCAATTACTGAATACTGCTCCACTACGTTCAATGCCCAATTCGAGGCCGCGTAGCTCAGCCATACCGCGAAGCAGACCGATTGCTGAATATCCGGGATTCGTCTTTTTATTCAGGTCATCGAGGATCGTGTGACCATGATCGGCGCGCATGGGTATGGTGTGATCGGGACGGTAAACACTCTGGCGCTTGCGTTGCTCTTTCAGGATAGCCAGCATTACGGCATACATATCCACATCGCCTCTGAGGTGGCCAGCCTCGTGGAATCCATTGAATTCGTCGCGCTGTGTGCTGCGCAGGTGGGCAAAGTTCAATTTGGCGCCATGCCTTTTCACAATCCCTTCGAGGTCATTGTCAGGCCTAACGCCCAGCGAACCTGTGCAAAGGGTAAATCCGTTGTAAATGCTGTCATAAATATTAAGAATAAACTCAATATCTTTTTCGGTACTTACAACGCGTGGCAAGCCAAACAGCGAGAATGGCGGGTCGTCGGGGTGAATTGCCAGTTTAACACCACTTTCTTCGGCAACCGGGGCAACTTGTTCCAGAAAATACTTGAGGTTTTCGCGGTATTTGTTGTCATCAATATCCGAATATTCATCAAGTTTTTGAAGAAATTGTTCCAGTGTCCATGATTCTTCGGCACCGGGCAAACCAGCAATAATTGTTTTCTCAAGCTCATACCTTTTTTCACCGTTCATCGACTCAAACCTTAGTTCGGCTTTTGCGATCAACTCAGGTGAATATTGATTTTTTGCACCTTTTCGGCGTAGAATAAAAACATCGAAGACAATAAAATCGACCATGTTGAATGCCAGGGCAAGCGCCCCGTCTTCAAGTTTCAGGTTAAGGTTGGTACGTGTCCAATCGACCACAGGCATAAAATTATAGCACAATACCGGAATTCCTGCTTTTCCAATGTTACGAAGACTTTGCTTGTAATTTTCGATGTAGTGGTCGCGGGTAGGTTTTCCTTGTTTGATGTCCTCGTGTACCGGCACACTTTCAACTACCGACCAGGTCAAACCCCTGGGTTTTGGTTTTGACTTTCTGTCGTCCCACTCAATAAATCTTTTACGAGCCTTTATGGCTTCGTAATCCCATACATCTCCGTTGGGTATTTCGTGCAGCGCGGTTACAATACCGGTAGCGCCTGCCTGTCTGATGTCCATCAGGGTTACCGGGTCTGAAGGACCATACCATCTCCATGTTTGTTCTAATGACATATTCTAAATTTTAAGATTAAACCCCCTGGTCGGATGCCGAACGATATCGGTTAATTCAGAAATTTTAACCGGTCGTTTTTCATGGTGGTATTATTTTAGTTGTTTGATTTTTAGAATTTTTATACCCCGCCAAATGCACTGTAGCCACCATCAACCGGAATAATAATACCTGTTATAAAGGCCGAAATATCGGACAACAGGAACAGTGTTGCACCCTGAAGGTCTTCGGGTTCGCCGAATTTACCCATGGGTGTATTGTTCACAATTTTTTGTCCACGGGGTGAGTAATCGCCGGTTTTTTCATCCAGAACCAAAAACCTGTTCTGATGAGTAATAAAAAAGCCCGGAGCAATGGCATTTACCCTGATTCCCACTTTGGCCAGGTGAACAGCAAGCCATTCGGTAAAATTGTTGATAGATGCCTTTGCAGCAG
>CAYGIQ010000241.1:0-2731 GCA_964349885.1 uncultured Prolixibacteraceae bacterium
AATCAATAATTAACTATGGATAAGACACCTATTATACTAACTGCCGTATTGTGGTTTTGCGTTTCAGCCTGCCAATCTCCCCAGAAAAGGACACCAACAGCTGAAGTTATCACAGTTAAAGGCAGAAATATTTACACACCCTTTGGTGAGCAGCTTATCATGCGCGGAGTAAATGAGATGTTTATCTGGTCTGACGATATAACCGGTGAAAAAACCATACCCGAAATAGCTAAAACAGGCGCAAACACGCTGCGTATCGTTTGGTTAACTGACAAAGACAGCGAAAGGGCAACACCCGAAAATCTGGACAGGGTAATTCAAAACACCGTGGACAACGGGATGTTTCCAATGCCGGAACTGCACGGTGCCACGGGTCGTTGGGAGAAACTTCAGGAACAGGTGGACTACTGGGTAGATTCTGCTATAGTGGCCGTTCTCAGAAAGCATGAATCGTACCTTTTGCTTAACATTGCCAATGAAGTAGGCGACCACGGTGTGGATGCTGAAACATTTAAGGAAGGCTACAAACTGGCTATCGACAGAATCAGGGCCACTGGCCTACGCATGCCGCTCGTTATCGATGCATCGGGATGGGGGCAGGATTTGGATATACTTTTAGCCACCGGGCCAGAGCTATTGGCACACGACCCATTGCAAAACCTTATCTTTTCAGTACACATGTGGTGGGTTGCCGATGATGGCTCCACGCAACGTATTATTGATGGTATTGAGCGCGCTGTGGCATTGGATTTGCCGCTCATTGTCGGGGAATTTGCACCAATGGGTGTGAGCTGCGCCAGGAGTATCGATTACGAAACCATTATGGAGCAGAGCCAAAAACATCAGATTGGATGGTTGGCCTGGTCATGGGGATATGTACCCAACGGCGATTGCTCTGAAATGGATATGACACGCGGCGAACTCAGAGGCAAGTTCGAAGGCCTAACAGACTGGGGGCTGGAAGTGGCAGTAACGCATCCCTATTCGATTATCAACACCGCAACAAGACCTAGAGTAAAGTGAGCCATAAAATGTCATAAAGAAGCCAAGAATGCCAAAAGTAGCTTAGCGACGAAGGGGTTGGAGTTGTTAACACTCCAACCCCTTGCGTTAAGAGTTTCATTTTCCACTGCCGCTTCAATCATTTATTGTTATACCATGAATAGGTAACTTTAGGGTCTGGTTCATAATCGAACCAGGCGAAATCGGCAGGATTGGTATTTGCCCTTCCATTGCCAGAAGCATACATTCCAATGTGCGCACCAATGAAACCACCAATTTTTTCGGTTGAGATGTCTTTAGTTTTTGCAGTGCCGACTAATATGGCTTTTTTTCCATTGGGCTGAACCCAAAACTTGTATTCCAGTTCGGTTGCGCTGACCCGAAGAACAACATCCCCTTTGGGAACTACAACCCTTGATAAGTCAGTATCTTTATCTTTAAGCGTTTTCCTTAGGGTAGCCACACGTTTTCCTTCGTGCAAAGTAATGTACAAACTAAAGTGGTTCTCGTCGTTGCCTCGCACTACTAAACCAGCTTCCTCGTTCTCTGCAACCGGTGTGAAACGCATTTTTGTTGAAGCCACCATATTGAAATGAGCCTGCCGCCTGCCCACAAAAGCCGGTGAATCCCTCTCTGACAGGGTCACTTTTGAGCCGTTCAACCTCAAATATCCAGGTTTTTCGGTTAGTGACCAGTCTTCATCATAAGGATTTCGGATGAAATTCCAATGCAGACCAAGTATTGGGCTCTTGAAATCATCGCGCACCGGATCTTTCTCCCATTTATGTTCGGGAAGGTTAGGGGCAGGGAATTCTCCCATCATAACCCCGTTATTTCCGCCAATTGGCCAGCCGTCGTCTGTCCATCTTACGGGTGCAAGAAATGTTTCACGCCCCAGATGATGGAATCGTCCCCCTTTTGGTCTTATCCCCAGGCATACCATCCACCAAGTGCTGTCGTGGGGCAGTTGAAGCATATCACAATGGCCTATGGCATGGTATGGGCTTTCGGGGTGATTCATATTAGAAATAACCGGATTATAAGGGCTAGCCTCAAAAGGTCCATAGGGTGATTTGCTTCGCTGAACCACTTGTCGGTGCTCATACCCGGTACCCCCTTCGGCCGATATTAGGTAGTAATACCCTTTTATTTTGTACATGTGTGGCCCCTCGGGCGAAGAACCCCCAAGACCAGAGGCGATTAGCTGCAATGGTTTTATAAATTCTTTCTTTACTGGGTCGAAAGTTCCAACCATAAAACTGCCAAGATTATCGGGGCTTACCCAGTACATACTGTCGTTGGCAAACATGATGGAAGGATCGACATTCCAGTTGCCCACCCAAACGGGGTCGGACCATGGACCCGTCGGGTGGGTTGCCGTAACATAAAATGCACCCTGCGAACCTTCCCCGCCATAGTTGGTGCCTGTAACGTAGAAAATACCCTCGTTATAGCGAATTGTCGGGGCGTAGTTCCCCCCAGATGATTGTGCCCCACCCAACGGACAGTTCGTTTTCGTGTGCAACGCATGGCCAATATGTCTCCAGTGAACCAAGTCTTTGCTATGATAAACGGGGTAACCGGGGAAATACTCAAAGGTTGAGGTAACCAAATAAAAGTCGTCGCCAACCCTGACCATGCTTGGGTCGGGGTTCATCCCTGTAATTATTGGGTTCTTGAAGGTTCTTTGCCCAATACCAATGGTTGTGAGGGCAAAGAGAATAAACAC
>CAYGIQ010000242.1:0-2698 GCA_964349885.1 uncultured Prolixibacteraceae bacterium
GCTGATTACAAACACTTATTCGTTTAAGCATTGTCAAATGCTTAATCTGGGTTTAAGAAGAGAAAACGTAAAATCAAATCGCGTGAAATTCATGCTTGCGATCCAGCAACTATCATGTTATGGGAACCTGAGGGAAGTTTCTTGCTTAAATCCAGAAGCATTCGATGTGCTTTTGGATGTACAAAACGAAGCGATCGCGCCCGAAACACTTCTACAACCATCGGTACAAAGGTCGACTTTGGTTGTTCCTTGCTGATGCAATATTATGATGAAATATGTGTATTTTTGTAATCCAAAATTAAATTGTCCGATTTATAGGGGGCTGATACACTGTTTTGCTCTTGTCATTGCAACATACAACTGTCGCTTGGCTTCGTCTGTTGTTGGGCTAAAGTTTTCAAACATCAGGAAAGCATTATCAAACTCTTTTCCTTTAGCTTTGTGAATGGTTGAGTCAAAAATTGTATCTCCATTGTCCAATCGATGAGAACCTCCGGAGAGTTTAACCAATTTTAAAAGCAATCTGTCGAACATTGCTGTAGCAACGACTTCATCCTCAAGCGCATTCAACCGTTATCCCGACTTTTGTAGATGGAAGTGATCACAAAAGCTTTCAGGAGTGAATGATCATCAAGATAAAAAGAGATACAGCAGGCTTATTGCCAATAGAAACATCATAATAAGAAAAGCAGTAAAAGCGAGATTCCTTCTCAATTCATTACCAAACCTTCTCCCGCTTGTTGCGGCGATCAGAAAATTTGGCTTTTTTCCCTTCGGGTGCTTGGCCGTCTTTCTGTGCTAAGCCTACGTCAACCCGGCGATTTCGGAAAGTGGAATTATTCATCGACTTAATCAGGTTCTTCGCCTGCTGGCTTTCTACTTCGAAGAACGAAAATTCGCGCATCAGGTCGATACGGCCAAGGCTTATACGCTCGCCGCGGGCGTTGTCGTTTACCAGACCAATCAGTTCTTTTGGAAACAGGCCATCAAGCTTGCCCAGGTTAATAAACAGGCGGGTGTAACCTTGGTTGTTTTCAATCAGATTGCGATTGCCGTTTTTTTCGCGGTCCTTGCGGGTAACCTCTTCCTGAGGCGATTGCAGGTCGGGAGTATTGTGATATTCCGAAAGCAGCTTTTCGAATTCGAGGCCAGCAATTCTACGGATTAATTCGTCCTTGTCGAGCTGCTCAAGTGCTTCATAAACCCCTGGAACCATTTTACGCAACTGATGATGAGCAACGGAGGTTGCCTCCAGCTTTTTCACCCAGTGCATCATCTGGCTGTTGCAGATCTCCTGTCCTGAAGGAACGGAAGCTGTTTTGAAATTGGTTTTCAGCTTTCGCTGGATTTGTGAGAGCTGGGTTCGTTCGCGTGGTGAAACCAGTGCAATGGATATGCCTTTTTTGTTGGCACGGCCAGTGCGACCGCTGCGATGGGTATATGCTTCGGTATCGTCGGGCAGGTCGAAGTTGACAATAAAAGAGAGGTCGTCAACATCGAGACCACGGGCGGCCACATCTGTTGCCACCAGCAACTGAATGCCGCGTTGGCGAAACTTGTTCATCACGCTATCGCGCTGTGTTTGCGAGAGGTCGCCGTGCAGGGCGTCGGCATTGTAACCATCGGCAATGAGCTTGTTTGCAATCTCTTGGGTATCGCGGCGAGTACGGCAAAAAACAATGCCGTACATCTCGGGCTCAGAGTCGGCAATGCGCTTCAGCGCCTGGTACTTATCACGACCGTTTACCGGGTAAACAACATGCGACACATTGCTCGAACCTGCGTTGCGGGTTCCAATGGTGACCTCGATGGCCTTGTGCATGTACTTGCGGGCAATATTGGCCACTTCCATGGACATGGTGGCTGAAAACATCAGGGTGCGGCGCCCGGCAGGTACATGCTCCAGAATCTCGGCAATGCTTTCTTCAAAGCCCATGTTGAGCATTTCGTCGGCTTCATCGAGCACCACAATGGCCACGGAGTTCATTTTTACCGCTTTACGGCCCATAAGGTCCCACAGACGGCCGGGAGTGGCCACGATTACATGCACGCCTTTCTTCAGTTCGCGCAATTGGTTCTCAATACTGGCGCCTCCATAAACTGCCAGGATGCTAAGGCCTTTAGTGTTCACCGCAAAACTTTGCAAGTGAGCAGTGATCTGAATGCAGAGTTCGCGGGTGGGGCAAAGCACCAATGCCTGCGGCTCTTTCATGGAAATATCGGTCATTTGCACCAGGGGAATGCCAAAGGCGGCCGTTTTACCGGTTCCGGTCTGGGCAAGGGCAATAATGTCGTTATTCTTCTCCAGCATCAGGGGAATGACTTCCTCCTGAACGGGCATAGGGTTTTCGAACCCGAGGGCCTGAATTGCGCGCAGGATTCCCGGGGAAATGTTCAAATTTTCAAATGTAGTCACTAATAAAATTGGTGTGGTGTGTTTCCGGGTAAAGCGGATCTGTTTCCCGGCCGGGGACTTCCCGGTGAGTGGCTAACGCCTGTCTCAAAAACGCTTAACTGAAATCACTGGTTAATAAGGTTGCAAAAATACGCATTAAATCAACAGGTTTAATAAAATTCCAGAAAATCTGTAAAATAAATCAGTAGTGTCCTACCAAATTGAAGGAATCATAAACAAATATTTTGAATCACTATCGTCCGGTAAAAGTAGAAAATTATTTTTCTCTTTAGTAATTACCTG
>CAYGIQ010000243.1:0-2669 GCA_964349885.1 uncultured Prolixibacteraceae bacterium
CTGCCAACGCCGATATAGGCATATACGCCAAATATGCCGAATGGTACTGGTGGCGTATTATGAATACAAACGACAAAGCCGGACAACTGTTCAGGGAGTACCACAACGCAATGTATGGCGAAGATTTTCTTTACCAGGATTTTGCTCCCATGTGGAAAGCTAAGCATTTTGACCCAACGCAATGGGCCGATCTGTTTAAAAAAGCCGGGGCAAAATATGTAGTGCTTACCTCTAAACACCATGAAGGGTTTACCCTGTGGCCCAGCGCACAATGCTGGAACTGGAACAGTGTGGACATTGGCCCCCGCCGCGATATCTGCGGCGAACTCACCAAAGCAGTAAAAGGTGCAGGCCTGCACATGGGTTTCTATTATTCACTCTACGAATGGTTTAACCCGTTGTACCGCTCCAACCTCGAAAAGTATGTTGACGATCACATGATACCTCAAATGAAAGACCTGGTGACCCGCTATGAACCCGATATTGTATGGACCGATGGCGAATGGGACCACCCTAGCGATAAGTGGAAAAGCACCGAGTTCCTGGCCTGGCTCTACAACGAATCGCCGGTAAAAGACCGGGTGGCGGTAAACGATCGCTGGGGAAAGGAAACCCGCGGGCACCACGGGGGGTATTACACCACCGAATACGACCTTGTTCACGATGGGCAGGGCATACAGAATCCCGACCATCCATGGGAAGAGTGCCGCGGTATTGGCACTTCATTCGGGTATAACCAGATTGAAACCCCCTTTAATTACATGACTTCTGAAGCACTGGTACACCTGCTGATCCAGAAAGTAGCCACTGGCGGAAACCTTCTTCTCAATGTTGGGCCTACCGCCGATGGGCGCATACCTGCCATACAGCAGCAACGCCTCCTCGATATAGGCGAATGGCTCAATGTGAATGGCGAAGCTATTTACGAAACCCGCAAATGGGAAGGGGCCGATGCCAATAAAAACCTTCAGAATGTTTATTTCACCCGCAAAGGAAAAGATTTGTATGTACACTGCACCCGGTTTCCTGAGAAACCAATTACAATTGAGGGAGTTGGCAGACCTGCCAGAGTCAGCATGCTTGGTTTCAACGGCCCGGTAAAGGTGCAGTCAAGCGGAAGAAAAATAACCATAACACCTCCAGCTATAACACCTGCAAATAGTCCCTGCAAATATGCCTGGGTGTTTAAAATCGAAAATGCGCTATAGTATCTGCAAATCAGCTAATAATATCGGAATGAAAAAAGCAAATGATTTTTTAAAATCCCACAAAATGACTGCCTGCGATATTGATATGCAACAGGTGGTTAATATTTTTCTGGATGCGATGGATGCCGGCCTTGCCGGTGAAGAAAGCTCACTCAGGATGATACCTACTTATATTGAAACCGATAAAGAGTTGGTAGCCAATCAGCCGGTAGTGGCAATTGATGCGGGAGGCACCAATTTCAGAACTGCCATTGTGTATTTCGATGATAACATGCAGTTGGTTACCGAAAAACTTAAAAACGGCAGAATGCCTGCCATTGACAAAGAACTTGGTAAAAAAGAGTTTTTTGAAACTATGGCTGGTTATCTGGAAGAGTATAAAGATGCTGCCGAAAAAATCGGGTTCTGCTTCTCCTATGCGGTGGAAATTTTCCCCAGTAAGGACGGAAAGCTGCTCGAATGGAGCAAAGAGATAAAAGCACCAGAAGTAATCGGCGAAATGGTTGGCAGAAACCTCCTTGAAGCAATGGGCACTCCTGGCAAGCCCTTGGTTGTGCTCAACGACACTGTTGCCACACTGCTTGCCGGGAAAGCTGCCACTGCCGGAAGGCAATTCGATACCTATATCGGCTTTATCCTGGGTACCGGGACCAATACAGCCTACATTGAACTAAACGATTACATTCTCAAAACTGACGGATTGAATAGCGGCAGCAGCCAGGTTATCAATATTGAATCGGGTGCTTTTGGCAATCCGCCCCGCACCGATATTGATCTTTTATTCGATAGCCAGACAAAAAACCCGGGGCGCTATGTCTTTGAAAAAATGTTCTCGGGAGGTTATTTTGGCGGATTATGCACCACCGCACTGAAGCAGGCTGCCAAAGAAGGGATGTTTTCGTCCGAATCAACATCAAGGGTTTTGGCCCTTCATGAGCTTGCTTCCGAAGAAGTTAATAAATTTGTATGCGGGATAGAACTTAGCCAGAACCAACTCACCGGGGCGCTGTTTACTGATGATGACCGTGCTTCTGCTGCGGTCATTATCGAAGGCTTAATCGAAAGGGCCTCAAAACTGGTTGCCGCTAACCTTGCTGCCGTAATTTTAAAAACAGGAAAGGGAAAATCAGCCACAAAACCGGTGCTGATGACCATCGAGGGCACAACTTTCTATAAGCTGAAAGACTTTCAGGTGAAATTTGAAAATTATATTCAGGAATATTTGAGTGGAGAAAACCAACGTTACTACGAGATTGTGGAAGTGGAAAATTCGAGCCTGCTCGGAGCTGCCATTGCTGCTATTGTTAATTAATTCACATTTATATGTCTTGACTATTTGATGAAACTTGTAATTGACAGGACATTTGATGGTTTCATAACTGAAATCCAAACTATTTACGGTCAGTTACAAAAAATATTGGGAGTACCGGTACAACCTGCCCCTGACGAGTGGGATAGGCT
>CAYGIQ010000244.1:0-2666 GCA_964349885.1 uncultured Prolixibacteraceae bacterium
ATATCATATCAATTATGAGTTATTTGCCGAAGCGAATGCCTTTGTTGTGGGCGAAACGGCCAACGTGCTTTCCCATTTTACTTCAATTCCCGATTTCAAAGCGGTTGAGAACGGAAAAGTGACAATTATACTTTCAGTTAACGGTAAGGAAACAACGCAAACACTCGACAAACCAACCCGTAAAGGAATTTACAGTTTCGACATTAAACCAGAAACAGCTGGGATAGGTTCGTTGAAATTTGTACTTACAAACGATAAGGGTACGTTTGACATTGTCGTTCCCGAGGTTACGGTTTTTGCCAAGCACGGTGACACACATGAAGCGGCAGAACTGCAACCAACTCCAGTCACGATCAACACCACCGTTTTCACCAAAGAACAATCGTGGAAAATTGACTTTGCCACTTCCTTGCCTGACTATAAACCTTTCGGACAGGTAATAAAAACGACAGCCCTGGTGCAGTCTGCACCAGGTAACGAACAAATTATCTCTGCTAAAACGAACGGCATCGTGGCGCTTTCTGACAATGCCATTCTCGAAGGCAAAGAGGTTGCATCGGGACAGGTTTTGTTTTCAATTGTAGGGGGAACAGCCGACAACAACATTTCAGTAAGGTATGCCGAGGCAAAAAGTAATTTTGAGAAAGCCAATGCCGAATACGAAAGGGCCAGGGAGCTTGCAAAGGATAAGATTGTTTCGGAAAAGAACTTGCAGGAAACTAAAAACAGGTACGACAATACCAAAGTGGTGTACGATAACCTCAAACAGTATTTCAATGGCTTCGGGCAATCGGTCTCAAGTTCCATGAGTGGTTATGTAAAACAGGTATTTGTAAAAAACGGCTCGTTTGTGGAAGCTGGTCAACCTCTTTTTTCCGTTTCGCAAAACAAAAAACTGCAGCTCACCGCCGAGGTTCCCCAACGCTATGCCGGTGCCTTGCAATTTATTGAATCGGCAAATATACGGACCATCAGCGATAACCAAACCTACACGTTCGAACAACTGAACGGGAAGGTACTTTCGTATGGTAAATCGGCAAACGCTGACAACTTTCTTATTCCTGTAAATCTGCAAATAGACAACATTGGAGGCTTTATGAGCGGCAGTTTTGTTGAAGCTTATCTCATTTCTTCAACGGGGGCAAATGCTTTGGCTGTTCCTAACAGCTCTCTTATGGAAGAGCAGGGTAATTACTTTGTGTGGGTTCAGGTAACTCCCGAGTTATTCGAAAAAAGGCAAGTTCAGATTGGCGCTACCGATGGAGTCAATACCGAAATTAAAAGCGGTATCGCTTCTGATGAACGTATCGTGACCCGCGGTGCCATGCTCATTAAACTGTCACAAGCTTCGGGTTCGTTGGATGCTCACTCAGGACACGTTCATTAAAATTGCACACCTATGTTGAATCATATTATAAAATTCTCACTGAACAACAAATATCTAATCTTGTTGGCTTCGGTGGTGTTGGTGGTTTTAGGGTTGAGAACGGCTACGAATATGGATGTGGATGTGTTTCCCGACCTGACAGCTCCAACCGTTGTAGTGATGACCGATGCTCATGGTATGGCTTCAGAGGAGGTTGAACGACTGGTGACTTTTCCAATTGAGGCTGCCGTAAATGGAGCAACCGATGTACGTCGTGTCCGTTCAGCTTCATCGCAGGGTTTTTCGTTTGTTTGGGTTGAATTTGACTGGGGTACCGATGTATTTAAGGCCCGACAGATAGTGAGCGAAAAACTGATCACCATTTCTTCAAGGATGCCTTTGGGTGTGGGTCAGCCTGTATTGGCCCCACAATCGAGCGTGATGGGTGAAATATTCTTTGTGGGCTTGCAGTCCGACAGTACAAGCATGATGGATCTGCGCACCATTGCCGATTGGAGTGTGAAACCGCTTATTCTTGCTACAGGCGGAGTTTCGCAGGTAACCATTATCGGTGGCGACTACAAACAATACCAGGTTTTGGCCAATCCTCAGAAAATGAACTTCTACAAGGTTTCAATGGCTGAACTGGCTGAGATTTGTAAAGGTATCAGTCAAAATTCTACTGGCGGCGTATTGCGCGAGCATGGGAACGAATATGTTGTTCGGGGCATGGCACGCTCCTCAGATGTGAATGTACTGGGGAATACATTCATTAAATCGGTAAACGGGAAACCCATTCGCATCAGCGATGTGGCCGACGTGAAAATTGGAGCTGCACCCAAAATGGGTTACGCATCAGGCAATGCAAAACCTGCCATCATTGTGTCGATCTCCAAACAACCCAATGCCAATACGCTCGATGTCACCGAACGGATTGAAAGGAACCTTATGGATTTGAAGAAAACCTTACCTGCCGATGTGACAATTGATACTAAAATATTCCGACAGGCCGATTTTATCGAGACTTCGGTGAACAACGTTCAAAAAGCATTGATAGAAGGCGGTATTTTCGTGGTGATCATTTTGTTTCTGTTTTTAGGAAATTTCCGCACCACACTTATCTCCCTACTGGCTATTCCATTGTCATTGCTGGGCGCTATTCTGGTTTTAAAATACATGGGACTGAATATAAACACCATGAGCCTTGGGGGTATGGCCATTGCCATCGGTTCATTGGTTGACGATGCCATTATCGACGTGGAAAATGTCTATAAACGACTACGTCAAAACAGGGTGAAAC
>CAYGIQ010000245.1:0-2662 GCA_964349885.1 uncultured Prolixibacteraceae bacterium
AAGAGCAGCATCTTCATTACCGAGGGTGATTCGGCCAGCGGCTCTATCACCAAGTCACGCGATGTAGATACCCAAGCAGTTTTTAGTCTGAAGGGAAAGCCGCTGAATACCTATGGTCTTACCAAGAAAGTGGTTTACGAGAACGAAGAGTTTAATCTACTTCAGGCCGCTTTGAATATAGAGGACAGCATTGAAGATCTCAGGTATGCCAAGGTTATCATTGCCACCGATGCCGATGTGGATGGAATGCATATACGGCTGCTGCTGATAACCTTCTTCCTCCAGTTTTTTCCGGAGTTGGTAAGAAAGGGGCATGTTTTTATTTTGCAAACACCCCTCTTCAGGGTGCGAAATAAGATACAAACCATATACTGCTATTCGGAAGGAGAGAAAGAGGAGGCCGTAAAAGCATTGAAAGGTTCGCCCGAAATTACCCGTTTTAAAGGGCTGGGTGAAATCTCCCCCGATGAATTCCGTAATTTTATTGGCGAAGACATACGGCTCGATCCTGTTTTGCTTAAAAAGCATGAATCGACCACGCAGATGCTGGAGTTTTACATGGGCAAGAATACGCCCGAAAGGCAGGACTTTATCATTGCCAATCTATACATCGAAAAGGATGAAGTTGCCTGAACCCACTAACACCGCTATCATATATGCCTGAAGACATTTTGCAGCCTACCGATCCAAAGGGCGATGCCTCGAGAGAGGACGTGATCTACCTTTCGGGGATGTACCGCGACTGGTTTCTCGACTACGCATCGTATGTAATTCTGGAACGTGCCGTTCCTTATGTAATTGATGGTCTGAAACCGGTTCAGCGACGTATTCTGCATGCAATGCGCGAAATGGACGATGGCAGGTTCAACAAAGTAGCCAACGTCATCGGACAGACCATGCAATACCATCCCCACGGCGATGCCTCTATCGGCGATGCCTTGGTCCAGCTTGGTCAAAAGGATCTGTTAATTGAAACCCAAGGTAACTGGGGAAACATACTTACAGGAGACGGTGCAGCTGCTCCGCGCTATATTGAGGCACGGCTCTCTAAATTTGCTCTGGAAGTACTTTTCAACCATAAAACCACCGAATGGAAGTTGTCGTACGACGGCAGAAAGAAGGAACCTGTAATGCTTCCGGCCAAATTCCCATTGTTGCTGGCTCAGGGGGTAGATGGGATTGCGGTGGGTCTCGCCTCCAAAATATTTCCGCACAACTTTAATGAACTCATCGATGCAGCGGTGGCTTATCTCCGCGAAGAAGAGTTTGTAATCTATCCCGATTTTCCAACAGGGGGCTCGGTGGACGTGTCGAGATACAACAATGGACTTCGAGGAGGGACCATTAAAGTGCGCGCTAAGATCGAGAAGCGCGACAGTAAAACCCTTGTTATCTCCGAAGTTCCTTTTGGAAAGACAACCACTTCTGTGATCGAATCAATCATAAAGGCCAACGAAAGGGGAAAAATTAAGGTTCGAAAGATCGACGACAATACCTCCTCGCACGTGGAGATCCTGGTGCATCTTGCCCCCGGAGTTTCGTCTGATAAAACCATCGATGCGCTTTATGCCTTCACCGACTGTGAAGTCTCGCTGAGTCCGAATGCCTGCATCATCGAAGACGACAGACCGGCGTTTATCGGGGTAACGGAAATCCTCAAAAAATCGGTCGATTCTACCTGGCGGCTTTTGAAGATGGAGCTGGAGATTCGAAAACAAGAATTGGAAGAGGCTTGGCATTTTGCTTCGCTCGAAAAAATATTCATCGAAGAGCGTATTTACAAAGATAAGCCATTCGAAGAGTCCGAGAACATGGATGCAGCCCTAGCCCATATCGAACATCGTTTGGAACCATGGAAACCTAAGTTCAGGCGTGAGCTCACCCATGACGACCTTCTTCGTTTGATGGACATCCGTATGGCGCGGATTCTAAAATTCAATGCCTTCAAAGCCACCGATCATATGTTGGGGATTGAGGCTGAAATTGAGCAGGTTATTGAAAAAATAAACCAAGTTATACCCTATACCATTGAATGGTTTATAAAGCTAAAAGCCAAATATGGGAAGGGGCGCGATCGGAAGACCGAGATCCGAAATTTCGAAAATATTGTTGCCACAAAAGTGGTAGTAGCCAACGAGAAGTTGTACATCGATCTGAACGAGGGATTCGTAGGTACGGGTCTTAAAAAAGCAGAGTATGTCTGCGACTGCTCCGATATCGATGATATAATTGTCATTAGACGCGACGGATCCTATCTGGTAACCAAGGTAAGCGAGAAGGCGTTTGTTGGAAAAAATGTTATACACTTAGCTGTTTTCCGAAAAGACGACGACCGAACGATTTACAACGTGGTTTATCGCGATGGCAAATCGGGCTTTGCCTATATGAAAAGGTTTGCAGTTACCGGAGTTACCCGCGACAAGGAGTATGATCTAACCATGGGGAATAAGGGATCGAAAGTGCTCTATTTTTCGGAGAATCCCAATGGCGAAGCCGAAGTTCTGAGGGTAATTCTCAAGCCTAAACCGCGCATTAAAAAGCTGGTGTTCGAAGTCGATATGGGAGAGCTAACCATCAAGGGACGGCAGTCGATGGGCAACATATTAACCAAATACGATGTTCATAAGGTCTCGCTGCACGAAAGAGGGATCAGCACACTGGG
>CAYGIQ010000246.1:0-2655 GCA_964349885.1 uncultured Prolixibacteraceae bacterium
CCCGAATTCCGGTATGAAGAAACCACCCTGATGTCGCAAATGTTGCGTCTAAACTACTCGTACGACAGTAAATACCTTATTACCCTTACCGGACGCAGAGATGGATTCAGTGGTTTTGGCGCCAATACCAAGTGGGGAACTTTTCCCTCAATTGCTTTAGGATGGAACCTCCGGAATGAAGATTTCTTTCGCTGGAAAGAACTATTCAGCGAATTAAAATTAAGAGCCTCGTACGGGCTGAATGGCAACCAGGCTGTTGGCGCTTATGAATCAATATCGCGCTTAAGCGAATACAACATGGTAGCAGATAAGCAAACCGTTGCAGGTTATATACCTAGCCGATTGGGGCAAGAAAACCTCGGTTGGGAATCTTCCAAAACTTTAAACCTTGGGCTTGATTTTGCCATACTTCAAAGTCGTATATCGGGGGACATCAATTTCTTCAAAACCAACACTACCGATCTTCTTTTGAACAGGAGCATATCTGCCATACATGGCATAACCTCCATCACTCAAAACATTGGGGAGACCGAGAATAGAGGTATTGAATTGTCAATACAGTCAAGGAACATAGTCACATCAGACTTCAGATGGTACACTTCGGCCAACATGGCTTATGGTGCAAACAAAATTGTATCCATTTATGGTAATCTTGATGACCAGGGTGTTGAGATAGACGATGTTGCCAACCGCTGGTTTATTGGTCAACCCATCAGGGTGAATTATGATTTCTTCTGGGAAGGCACCTGGCAATTGAATGAAGCAGACGAAGCAGCCAAATATGGTTCAAGACCCGGATTTGTAAAGTTACAGGACCTGAACAAAGATGGAAAACTGGATGCATCAGACCGACAAATTTTAGGACAACAGGATCCAAAATTGCTTTGGGGTCTTACCAACACTTTTACCTACAAGAACTTTAGTCTTGATTTCTTTATACATGGAGTGCATGGCGTAACGAAAGTGAATCCCCTACTCTCTGATTACGTTTGGGCAGATGTTAGGCGAAATACCATCAAAAAGAATTGGTGGACACCCGAAAATCCTACAAATGAGTGGATCATCAACCATTTGAATGCGGAATGGATGTCGGGTATTCAAGGTGCCATTTATGAAGATGCAAGTTTTATCAGATTCAAAGATGTATCTGTTTCATACAACATTCCACCAACAATGCTGTCCAAATACAAAATCGAACGTCTTAGGCTCTATGCGACAGGTCGAAACTTGGGAACCATAACAAATTGGAGAGGACTTGATCCGGAACTGGCAGGACAGCGGCAAACCCCTCTTCAGAAGGAGTTCGTTTTCGGATTAACCCTTGATTTTTAATTATGACCATGAAACTAAGAAATACTACTATGAAAAATAAAATATTTAGTGCGGCATTAATGCTTATATTAATTACGCTTTTCCCTGCATGCGACCAGGATTTACTGAATGAAAAACCACCCCACATCATTACATCCGAAACCCTGTTTACTACATTAGACGGATTCGAAACCGGACTAAATGGCCTTTATGGACAGGTTAGAAGGGAAAAGGAAAGTTCGGTAGGAGATCACATGATGATGGGAAGCATGTTTATGACCGGAACCGACAACAGTGTTACGAACCACCAGAATCCGGGATTCTATGTTGTTGCTGAGCTTTGGCGTGAACAGAACAATCCAAACAACGCCGAGATCGATATGGTTTTTAAATGGCTTTATAATGTCATCAATGCAGCCAATACCATTATTAATCAGGCCGAAGGACGAGACGATGTCAACTGGGCAGGTGGCAGCGGTACAGATGATCAGAATAAAAACCGTGTAATTGGCGAAGCACGCGCAATTCGGGCATGGGCATACCGCCATTTAACCTATGGATGGGGTGCAGTGCCTTTGTCGCTCGAAGAGTCATCGGGTGCCAATATAAAGACAGATTGGGAGAGAACTCCGGTTCCGGAGGTAAGGGCCCAAATGATTCAAGATCTTCTCTTTGCAGAAGCGCATGTCGGAGTTGAACCCTCCTTGAAAGGAAGAATCACACGAGGCGCTGTGCAACATCTGATTGCCGAAACCTATCTGGCTATGAACAATCCGGCCGAAGCGCTTAAATATGCCGATAAGGTAATCGCCACTCCAAACTATAAACTTGTAACCCAGCGTTACGGCGTAAGGGCAAGTCAGCCCGGTGTGCCATTTATGGATATGTTCTGGGAAGGAAATACCAACAGAGAAGATGGCAATACTGAGGCTTTATGGGTTTTTCAGTTTGGATTAAAAATTACCGGTGGAGGAGGCAGTGTACTCAGGCGTTACCATCTGAGCCGCTTTTGGAATATCTCGGTTGGAGGCGTAAGGCCCATCGTGCATACCTGGGAACGGGGTGGCCTTGGTTACGGTCGTGCTTCTTTTACAAAATGGGCACTGGACATTTATGAACGTCAGGACCACAGATTCTCCGAGCATGCCATTCGGAAGTATTTTGTTCTGGGTAACGCTCAGATGAATTCACCCTATCCAGCCGACAACCTGCCTCCGGGATGGGCATATGGAGACACCCTCCACCTTGACTGGAGCCGCGATATTACCGCCACCCGGAAAGGCGTTTTCAACTGGCCTTTCTCAAGAAAAGCTGAAGGCACCGACCCCGCGAACATGAATGAGT
>CAYGIQ010000247.1:0-2634 GCA_964349885.1 uncultured Prolixibacteraceae bacterium
GAAATCAACAATATGCGACCATCTGCGGGAGGCAGCGTCTGTCCGCAGGAAATCGCAGGTGCAAGCATCAAAAAAGCAAAAATAGCCACAACGAATCGTATCATACCTTTTAAGATTTTCAATGGTTCATTATTATATCCAACATCAAATTGAGATCAATATATCCAACATCTAATTGAGATCACTAAGTTTTCTATCTGCAAAAAAACTGCCCTCCAGTTTTAATCCGAAGATGCCTTGGCTGTTTCAAAAATAACCGCCTTTTAAACCAACCTCTTGTAGGTTAAAAAGTTTAAGGGCAAAGTTAAAAAAGAATGGGCGACCTAGTATCTCATATTTTCTGTTCGGAATCCAGTCGGCCAACAGTGAACGCCCCTTTCCCTCCTAGGGTGCCATAATTATCCTATATAAATGACTGAAAAAGAGCTTTGTGTTGCTTATTTTTTGTAAATTTGACTATACAATTCGTTTGTTCAAGCATGAACCAAAACGATTCCATAGATCAAGTATCCGAGCAGGAAAAACGGATTAGGCGAAACCTATACCGGGCATTGAGAAAGACGGGGGTTAAAAAGCCTCTTATTACCCTAGACGCAGACTTAATCCGGGATTTGCATTTCGATCCAACCGACCGAAAAATATTTACCTATTTCTTGGAGCTTATTTTTAAGCTGGATCTGGAGGAGGATCAATTAAAAAGCATTGAATCGGTGAAAGATACAATCCGCCTTCTATCGAGCGAAGGCTGAGAAGGGATATTTTGTTTAACCCTTTTCGACTGTAATCACTACACTCCTGCCATCGACTTCAACGGTATCGCCAACGCGCAATTTGGCGCGTTTGCGAAACTCTATTTGACCGTTCACCTTGACTTCTCCATTCTCAACCATAATTTTTGCATGTCCGCCGGTTTCACTCCAGCGCAAATATTTCAGGAGTCTGATCAATTCGATGTACTCTTCCTTTAGTATAAAATTTGTCATTGGCTATCAAATTTTTTAAGTTCCTCTCGCTGTGCAGCCGTTAGTCCAGCCACCACCAGCTGGTAGGACTCCGATATCCATTCTTTCAGAAGAAGTTCAGGGGTGAGCAAAATATCTGTCCTGTACCAATGTTTCTTGTTCATGTAATATCCCGGTGAAACAAAGGTATGGTCTGAGAGCAATTGCACAACTTTTTCGGGTTGGTTTTTGAGGGAGACGGCGCCATTGTCGAGTCCCATCAAGCAGAACAACTTCCCCATTACCTTAAAAACCAATGTCTCCGAATCGAATGGGAACCCTTCGGTTACTCCCCCGAGGGACAAACAAAACCAACGTACTTCCTCTAAATGCATCTTTAACTATTCAACGGTTTTATGCAATTCTTATCCCTTTGATACAGAATGTGTCTCTTTTCACGCTTCTGGATTAAATGCATCCACAAAATGTTCCAAACTGTGACGGCGGGCACTGTAATCATCAAACACTATGGCAATAAGATCAAATCGGGTGTCGCCAGCCCATCCTGAACTGGCAATCCAAGCATCGGCCGCTTCAATTACCATTCTGATTTTGCGGTTTGAAATGGCATCGGTGGGATGTTCGAATGCGACCCCGACCCGCGATTTAACCTCAACAACCACCAAAACTTGTTGGTCAACTGCTACAATATCGAGCTCCAGATGTCCGAAATGCCAATTGGTGGTTACGATCCTGTAACCTTTGGTCATAAGGAAGGCAACAGCCAATTCTTCGGCCGTACGGCCAATTGCTCGGGTGTTGGGTTTGTCTGCTTTCATATTTTCTTCTATAGCTTGGTCAACTGAGTGTGCTGTTTTCCTACATCCAGTCTATAGGGGTGACCCAAAACAAGTGGCATGTTGGGGTAGTCGTGTCCTGCAGGAAATCCAAAGCTTATCGGAAAATCTGAACCAGATACAGCATTCCGGATTATAGCGGAAAAATCCATCCCAAATGGATCGTCATTGTCTTTCAAATCGTTAAACTGACCTACCACCATACCTTTTAGATCAACGAGCTTCCCAGCCATTCTCAGACTGTGCATCATTCGGTCTATGTGGTAGAGATATTCACCCACATCCTCGATAAAAAGGATCTTTCCACGGGTGTCAATGTCGTAAGGAGTACCCAGCAAACTGTAAATAAGTGCCAGATTACCACCAACAAGAATTCCCTCAGCATCACCAGTTTGATTGCCCGGATGGGAGTCGATCCTGTAATCCAATTGCTTTCCATTCCATAAGTCAACCAGAGTTTTCAACCCAGCAGAAGGCTCCGTGGCTGTTTGCATGGCACCCCTTAGCATTACCGAATGGATGGAAGGAAGCCCCATCGAGTGGCACAAGTTGTGCAAAAGGGTTATATCACTGAAGCCCATCAGCCATTTGGGAGAAGACAAGAATTTATCCCAACGAAGTGACTCCAGCAGACGTACCGTGCCATAACCACCTCTTGTAAAAAATATGGCCGAAACATCGTTGTTGTCAAGAGCAGTCTGCAAATCGGCCGCCCGATTGGCATCGGTACCCCCAAACTGAAACCAGCGGTCGAACACATGATGCCCGGTTAAGATTCTGTAGCCCAAATCTTCGAGCCAGTCTATTGCCGGCATTACCTCTTCTTTAACGACTTT
>CAYGIQ010000248.1:0-2624 GCA_964349885.1 uncultured Prolixibacteraceae bacterium
GTCGATGGTACCCGGCATAGGCGGTGTTTTGGCACGCAACCTGGTTTCCTACCTTGGCAGTGTCGAACAGATATTCTCCACACCTTTGGTCCGCCTGATGAAAATTCCTGGAATAGGCGACGGACTTGCCCAGCGAATATGTGAAAGCAATTTTCTTGAAGCAGCCCATCGGGAGCTCGAATTTATTGCGAAAAATGAAATTCGGGTATACTTCTATCTCGACGATGATTACCCTATCCGATTCCGGCAATGTGCCGATGCACCCATTTTATTTTTCTTAAAAGGCAACGCCGACATCGAAACCCAAAAGGTCATCAGCGTTGTTGGTACCCGCAAGGCAACCGAATATGGGCGCCAGGTATGTGATGAAATGATCAGGGACATAGCGGCTGCAGGCCACGAGGTCTTGATCGTGAGCGGCATGGCGTATGGAATTGATATACAAGCCCATAAATCGGCACTAAAATACAACTTGCCCACAATAGGCGTATTGGGTCATGGACTGGATGTCCTTTATCCGCGGTCGCATCATAATACGGCCAATGCCATGTTAACACACGGGGGCTTGCTGAGTGATTTTCCCAGTCAGTCGATCATCGACCGTGGTAACTTTGTACGCCGTAACCGACTGATTGCCGGACTATCCGATGCAACGGTTGTTGTTGAGTCGGGGGCTAAAGGCGGTGCATTGATTACGGCCGAGATTGCGGCCTCCTACGACCGCGACGTCTATGCATTTCCAGGACGATCGATCGATCCCTACAGCAAGGGGTGTAACTTGTTGATTAAGAACAATGTCGCGGCCCTAATTGAAGATGCCAACGATCTGATGTTGATGCTGGGATGGGACACACCCGGAGCCATAAAACAACCGGTTCAGCAAATGTTGTTTACAGAGCTAACAGATGAAGAGCGCCTGATTACCGGACAACTTCATCGAAACGAGAAGATATTCATCGACACCTTACGCCACAACACCCAACTGCCCATGAGCAAACTATCGGGGTTCCTGCTTACCCTCGAATTTAAAGGAGTGGTGGACGCGCTGCCCGGGAAGATGTACCGACTGAAATAGTCAAGAAAATCACTTGTGTAGGCTTCAACCGATATAAGTTTGGAGTTGTACCATCGAATCCATACTTTTGAGACCGGTCAACACCCAAATCCAATGATCCCGTTCGAATCGCTCAAAATTTCCAAATCATTTCTGAAAGCCATTGAGGAGATAGGTTTTACGGCCCCAACTCCCGTGCAGGAGCAAGCTATTCCACTGATCAACTCAGGGGCAAATGTTGTGGGTATTGCACAAACAGGTACCGGAAAAACGGCAGCCTATCTGTTGCCACTGCTCACCCGGTTGGCACAGACCGACGATGCCGGCCCAAGGGCCCTCATTCTGGTACCCACACGAGAGCTTTCGGTGCAGGTAGGAGGCGACACCGCCGAGTTACTTGCCCACTCCAACCTTCGCCATGCGGCAGTTTATGGAGGTGTTGGATGGACGCGCCATGCAAAAATGATTGCTCCTGGGATCGATATCCTGATTGCTACACCGGGGAGACTATGGGAGCTATATCAAAATCAGGCGGTTTCGTTTAAAAAGGTGAAATATGTGGTTTTCGACGAAGCCGATCGAATGCTCGATATGGGCTTTATGCCGCAACTCAGGCAGCTGTTTGAAGTAATTCCACACAAGCGACAGAACCTTCTTTTCAGCGCCACTTTTTCTGACAAAGTAGCACAAATGGCCCATGAGTTTCTCGATCACTACGAAAGGATTGAAGTGTCTCCCTCGGCAACTCCGGCGGAGCTTATAGACCAGCAAGTTATCTTAACACCGAATTACTCTACCAAATTGAAAATCGTTCAGCACCTATTGCTCGACGAACACTCTTTTAGCAGGGTATTGTTGTTTGTAAAAACGAAGGAGGCAGCCGACGATCTGATGAAGGCCATCAAACGGAAGACCGAGGGGGAAAAACGGATTATTCACTCCAATAAAGGGCAATCGACCCGTCTGAATGCCATGCGCGATTTTAAGTCGGGGACGGTAAGAATTCTCATCTCAACCGATATGTCGGCCAGAGGACTGGATATTTCGATGGTAAGCCATGTAATCAATTTCGACATACCGCCTCATTACGAGGATTACGTTCACCGCATTGGTCGCACGGCCCGGGCAGGAAATGAGGGTACTGCCATTACACTGGTTAATCCGGATGAGGTTTGGCACCTGCGGCGCATCGAGAAGTTGATTAGGATGGAGATTCCGGTGATGCCAATTCCTGAAGGAGTGGTTCTGGAAAAAACTCCTTTTGAAGAAAGGCAGCATCAATTAAGAGAGATTGACCGCCAGCGCAAGATTGAGGATCCTTCATTCAAAGGTGCCTTTCATACAAAGAAGCCCTATGTTCCAGCCGGTAACGCCAAAAAAGGAGGCAAAAAACCGACCCGCCGCAGATAAGCTGTTTGCTCGGTCTCGGAAAAGGTTAATCCAGCGACTTTCTTGACCAAGCGGCAGACAGCAGCAGACCTGATACGATATGCCAAACTCCCCACCATGCTGCAATTGTAAGCTTCCCTGAAAGTTGTCCATTTAAAAATAGAGTTGGACGCGCCCTATG
>CAYGIQ010000249.1:0-2601 GCA_964349885.1 uncultured Prolixibacteraceae bacterium
TTGCCCCTTGTGCAATCTTAATCTGCAGCTCGCTGGCATTGGTCAGGTAATTATTGGTTACGCCAAACCTTCCCGAAGCAATTTGCTTTATAGCGCTTTGCTTATCGGTTCCGAAACGTATTGGGTCTTCGCCGCCTTCTCCGGTATTGCTCCGGCCTCCGATAGTGTTCATGGCAACGGCCAATGCCTCGTGAGCTTCCTTGCTGATCGATCCGTATGACATCGCCCCGGTTACGAAGCGTTTCATAATACTTTCAACCGGCTCTACTTCTTCAACGGGTATTGGGTTCTTTTTCAGGTTAAAACATCCCCTGATAAATGTAGGTTTCGCATTTTCGCGGTTCACCAGAGCGCTGAATTCCTTGTATTTTTCGTATTCGTTGGTGCGCGATGACCACTGCAGTAACCCGATAGTTTCGGGGTTCCAGGCATGGTGTTCACCATATCTTCTCCATACGTTGCTGCCTGAAGTTTCGAACCTGAATGGCTCATCAATCGGTTTGAATTTATGGGCATCTGAATGAAACATCATAATTTCCCTGTATATCTCTTCCAGACCGATGCCGCTAATTCTGGATGGTGTTCCAGTGAAATATTTGTCAATAAGTTCCTTGCTGATACCTACCGCCTCGAAAACCTGTGAGCCGTGGTAACTCCGAAGAGTTGAAATACCCATTTTTGAGAATATCTTCAGCAATCCTTTATCTAACGATTTGATATAATTTTTCCGGGCTTCCTTGTATTCCATCCCGATTGTCCCTTCTTCTACCAGATAGTCAATTGCAGCAAAGGCTCCGTATGGGTTTACCACGCTGGCACCATACCCTAACAGCAAGGCGAAATGGTTTACTTCGCGGGCATCGGCCGTTTCGACAATAATCCCAATCTGCATCCGCTTTTTCTTTTTAATAAGATGATGGTGTATTGCGGCTACAGCCAACAACGACGGAATCGGGGCATAGTCTTCCGAAACTTTCCGGTGTGACAGGATCAGGTAATTTCTTTTTTCATCAACGGCTTTCTCCGCTTTCGATAAAAGGCTTTCGAAAGCCTCCCTGAACCCTTCGAAACCCTCTTTTACCGGAAAGGCCATAGGGATTGTTTTATGGTCAAACATTTCATCCTTCATGTCTTTGATCTTGCCCAGATCGGTATTTACAATAATCGGACTGCTGAATTTAATAAGACGGCAATGTTCCGGTGACTCTTCCAACACATTGGCATTGGCGCTTCCTATATAATTGGTCAGCGACATTACAAGGCCCTCGCGGATAGAGTCTATCGGAGGGTTGGTAACCTGTGCAAATATCTGTTTGAAATAGTCGAAAAAAAGTTTTGGCTTTTCAGAAAAAACACTGATTGGGGTGTCGTTGCCCATTGAGTTGGTGGGTTCGGCAGCCCCTTCGGCCATAGGTAGAATGATTTCGTACATATCGTCTTTGCTGTAGCCAAAAATGCGGGCAAAGGTGGTAAAGTTGTCGATATGCGATGCAACCCGTTGTTTAACCTGTATGTCGCCAAGTTGTAAACGGTTTTCTTTCAACCACTGTGCGTAGGGGTTGCGTCTCGAAAGCTGGTCTTTAACCTCTTTGTCGGGGATAATAATCCCAAGTTGTGTATCAACCAGCAAAAGTTTACCAGGCCTGAGCCGGCCTTTTTCCTTAATGTCTTCGGGTGCGAAAGTCTGTACGCCCACCTCCGAACCCATCACCAGCAGATCGTTATTCGTTATGACATATCGCGAGGGGCGAAGGCCATTGCGGTCGAGGGTGCCACCTATATAACGGCCATCAGAAAATACCATACTGGCTGGCCCGTCCCAGGGCTCCATAATCGTACTCTGGAATTCGTAAAATGCTTTCAGGCTGTCGGGGATCGGATTTTTTTCGTTGAACGACTCAGGAACCATCATGCAGAGGGCATGTGGAATTGATCGCCCGGCCAGGTGGAGGAATTCCAAAACATTATCGAACGATGCAGAGTCTGATTTGTTGGGTTCAATAATCGGCAGAAGCTTTTTCATATCTTCGCCGAAGAAATCCGACTTCAGCAGCGCTTCCCGGGCCTGCATCCACAGCCGGTTGCCACGTATTGTATTGATTTCCCCGTTGTGTGCAATGATGCGGAATGGCTGTGCCAGGTCCCAGGTGGGGAAAGTATTGGTGCTGAATCGTGAATGTACTAAAGCAATTGCGCTGGTGAGCCTTTCGTCCCGCAAATCGGTAAAATAATCGCGCAACTGTTTTGGGGTAAACATGCCTTTATAAACCATTATCTTGCTCGAAAAACTAGGCTGGTAAAAACGCTGTTTTTCTTTTAAGTTTGACTCCCTGATAGTATGTTCGGTAAGCTTGCGCACCACAAATAGTTTGCGTTCGAGGGCATCCTGCTCAAGGTTCCCTTTTATAAAAACCTGTTTAATAGTTGGTTCAGCCAGTCTGGCAATTTCCCCCACCGATGAATGATCTACAGGCACATCCCTGACGGCAACCAGTTCAAGCCCTTCGTCCTTTGCATTCTTTGAGAGAACTTCAAGACAAATCTCCGCTTCGGTTTCGTTCCGGGGCAGGAAAACAAGGCCGGTACCATAAGTGCCAGGGC
>CAYGIQ010000250.1:0-2597 GCA_964349885.1 uncultured Prolixibacteraceae bacterium
CTACAAACAGGAACAGATCGGCAAATATCATTTCTAAGCTTTTAATTTCTTCTTCTGACATAGATCAATGGTTTTTATTGATTGTAATTGTTTTTTTTAGTTGAATCATGGCATTAACTGCTAATTTTCATTAAAAGAACAAACCTACGCGACCGGGTGGGTGGGCAAAATTGCACTCTTTTGCAAATTGCGGTTTTAAGGGTTGGCTTTCCAAGTTTTGGTACAATTTGAGCAATTTGCAAATGTGTGCAATGCGCGTTGGGTTCTCCAATTGCCCAGTAGGGCAAAAGTGCGAGGGGAAAATAAATTCCTCCAAGTTCGTACTGTCTTATCATAAAAGCGATTAACCTGGTTGCACCGGGTAGCTTACGCCCCCTAAGAACCGTACGTGCGACTTTCACCGCATACGGCTCAAGCACTTTTAAGGCTGTTCCGGCGAAGGACAACCCGGCTGTTTTTACTATTTTTATTGGACATAAACGTAGTAATTTGTTTGCATTCTTTTGCTAAATCTTGTCTCTGTTTTGTCCTGTTGCCGAAGTACAAGTCAAATTCGGGCAGGAAAGGGTTTGCTTCGGCCTTCACTTTCACATGATACCGGATGGGAACGTAGCCAATGCGGTACAGACGGTGATTTTCCGTACCTTTATTGGAAATTCGCTGATCGGTAAAATGCATGTCGTGAAAGTAACGGTGGTAGATCCACCAACGGTTTTTGTTCCCGTGTTGGTATTTCGCCCATCGCCTTAGCTGCCACCAAATAAAAGTTGCCAACCTGTTAAAAACACGCTTAGAACAAATGCCCTTGTGATAGTTCGACCATCCCCTGATTACAGGGTTCAGTAACCGTATCAGGGCATGTGCGGGTATTCCCCGGTTTTCGTCGATGATCTTTTTGATCTTGTCTTTGAACGATTGGACTGCTTCTTTTGATGGCCGGATAATCAGTTTGCCCTTAAATTTTCGGACATTCTGCGAAAGAAAGTCAAAACCATCATCGATATGAGTGATCTTGGATTTTTCGGGCGAGAGTTCTAAGCCCCTTTCTGCAAGAAACCCGGTTACCAATGGGACAATCTCATCGGTAATGACTTCTTTACTGACCGCCGTAATAATAAAATCATCGGCATAACGGATGAAATTCACTTTCTTTCCCTTCCACCGTGGAAACTTTTGGTTGATCTGGGTTTCCAAACCATCCAGTACCATGTTCATGATCATCGGCGATATGGTTCCGCCCTGTGGCGTGCCCTTATCGGTTGGGAACAAACGCTTTTTTTCGATGAACCCGGCTTTTAACCATTGTTTTAAAATGGTTTTGTTGACGGGGATGTTTTCCAATATCCAGTCGTGCCTGATGTTGTCGAAACAAGCTTTGATGTCCGCCTCGAAAATCCATTGAGCAGAAATTTTACGGCAAAGAATCTGGAAACAGGCTGCCACCGCATCGTTGCACGAGCGGCGAGGCCTGAACCCGTAAGAGTTCTTGTCGGCCAATGATTCGGCCATTGGGTCAAGGGCTATTTTATGCAGGGTTTGCATAGCCCTGTCGCCCATCACAGGAATACTTAACGGTCGCTTTTTTCCATTTTTCTTTAATATGTAAACACGGCGTAATGGTTTTGACTTGTAACCTCTTGAACGGAGTTTTCCGGCTGCTTCGAGTTTTTCTTCACCGTTTGTCCAAACGGTGTTGTCGACCCCGGGGGTATTGCCCCCTTTGTTGGTCGAAACCCTTAATACAGCCAGTAATTTAGCATAGAATGATTTTGTAACAAGGTACATCAGGGCTTTTGCTTTTGCCCACCGTCCTTGTTTTACAGCCTTGGCAATGCGGCGTTGCAGCCTGGTCACATGTTGGATAACCTTCCGCCATAAAATGGTTTCCCAGTCAGTCAATTTGTGTGGGAGCGCACACGATAAATTTTCATTTTCGTTCATTTGCTTTCTTCCATTAACAGGTTCTATAACACTTTATGCCATAAAGCACCAGATGAAGGTGGGCAGGCTTTCGCCCGTGGTGATGTTGTAGGGATACTCAACCACTATCCAACCCGTTACAGGAAGGCATTCGCTTCGTTCATCTTCTCTGTCCGGCGTTTCCCGATGCCTTGCGGTTACGGTTTTATCCCGCTGTGGGGCGGGAGAGAGCGCCGGGCTTACACGTTCCGTATAAATAACAATAATGTGGGTTTAGGCCCATCCTGTCTACCGGCTGATCTACATCCTTGTAGGCACTGCGTTAAACGTGCCTATCCTGTCAGCTTACCATTTTGGTACAGAGCGTATCATTCTCATTTTCGCTCCTGACGCCATCTCGGTAGTTATGGAATGTTCACATATGTTGGCCATGCCCACCCATCCAAGCCCTTAATTGGCTTTGAGACTCCAAAGACTGTCCGCCTCACGGTTTCCAGCCCCGCCCTTGGCTGCACGAGCCGGCGATCGGTACTGTTTCCCGGGGGCTTCACCCGGTAATGGCTTCACCATACACCCGATGCCCCGGTAGGATACTGCTAAAGGAACAGCAGGTTTCATCAATCAGTCTTAACTGACTGTAAAACAATTATCTAATACGACTTCGTGTCGCAATAACG
>CAYGIQ010000251.1:0-2556 GCA_964349885.1 uncultured Prolixibacteraceae bacterium
TCCTGGAAAATTCATGGCCGCAAGCATGCCAAAATCGTCGCTCGAAAACGAAAGAGCCTCCACCGTAGTAAGAACCTCGTCAGGAACAGATATATTGCTGCGCCAAATTGCAGGGATGCTGGCCCGAAGGGTGATTACTTACAAAAAACCGGGCGAAAAAGTCACCATTCATGACCAGCTTGGTTTCATTCGTTTCGGATCAAGGGTAGATATCTTTCTTCCCAAAGGCTCCGAAATTCCGTTAAAGCTCAATCAGGTTGTCAAAGGTGGTCTTACCGTTATCGGGCGCCTGCCTGAAGCTTAAAGACAAAAGGCGTAAGACCTTACTCAAAGCAGCCATTTTATTGGTTGGCCCAATACCATAAATGCCTATGAAAAGTATTGTCTCGCAAATTCCCAATATCATCACCCTTCTTAACCTCTCTTCAGGCGTAGTTGCCATTGTATTTGCGCTCGAAGGAAGATTGGTAACATCGGCCATCATAATTTTATTCGCAGCCGGACTCGATTTCCTCGATGGAATGGCAGCAAGGGTGTTGAAAGCATATTCAGACATTGGCAAGGAGCTTGACTCCCTAGCAGATGTGGTTTCTTTTGGGGTTGCACCTGCAATGATCTATCTTGGATTAATGCACCAAACCATGGAATATGGCACATCGCTTTTGCCTGCTCCCGGAGCCCCAGTCATAATCTGGTGGTTTCTTTCGGCCACCCTCTTGATTCCGGCAGCCTCGGCCTACCGTCTGGCAAAATTCAACATCGACACCAGGCAAAGTGGTTCATTTTTAGGATTGCCTACACCCGCCAATGCAATACTATGGGCCGGATTGGCATTCATTTCGCAGCTATCGGCCAACCAAGGTCTGGTGTCAAAACTACTTTCCCCCATCAACCTTCTTGCTTTGGCAATCCTCACATCACTATTAATGGTTAGTGAGTTGCCGATGTTCTCTCTTAAGCTCTCTAATTTCAGAATTGCCAACAACTTATACCGCTATCTTCTACTTCTGATTGCCATTTTGCTGATAGTGCTCACCGGAATTCATGCCCCAGCCCTTATTGTTATTTCCTATATCTTACTCTCGATGATGCTTTACTTGCTCAAAATCAAAGCTTAGAAATATTGGGTGATGAAAAAGGCCGCATACAGAATTTGGCCTTTCCAATCCATTTTCGTAAAAAGCAGTTATCATTCGTTTGCTAGGGTTGGATGAGCAATACCAACCATTTCCAACTTAACAAATGCTATCAATTACTGCTAACACCACTATGGAGGAATAGCGGAGGATGTATCTTCCAACCTTACTTTGCGATACGTATTAAGTGAGTTTTGCCAGTGCGTCAGCAATGCGGGTAAGTGCCTTGGTAAGTTGATCGTCGGAGGCTGCATAACTCAGACGGAAACACTCGGGGGCTCCAAAAGCATCGCCTGAAACCACCCCAACATGACCTTTACTGAGCAGATAAAAGCAGAGGTCGTCTGAGTTTTTAATGATCGTTTCGCCATCCTTTTTACCAAAATAAGCAGAACATTCGGGAAAAACGTAAAAAGCTCCCTCAGGCTTACTGGTTTTTAGTCCGGGAATTTTTGCCAACATCGAAAGCACCAGATCCCGTCGCTTTTCAAAAGCAGCCACCATTCGCTTAACCTCGGTACCATCGTGGTTAAAAGCGGCCACCGATGCAATCTGTGCAACAGAGTTGGGGCCAGAGGTATACTGTCCCTGCAATTTATTGCATGCCTTGGCAATCCAAAGCGGAGCGGCAATAAAACCAATTCGGTAGCCAGTCATGGCATACGATTTCGATACTCCGTTAACCACCACTACCCTGTCTTTAATTTCGGGGAATTGTGCGATCGATTCGAACTTCATGCCATAGATGATATGTTCGTAAATCTCATCAGAAATAACTATGATGTTGGGATGCTTAGCAAATATATCGGCAAAAGCCCTGAGCTCTTCACGGGTATAAACACTTCCGGTAGGGTTGCTCGGACTGCTGAACAGAAACGCCCGGGTTTTGGGGGTAATCGCTGCTTCGAGCTGTGCAGGTGTAATTTTAAAGTCGCTGTCAACGGTAGTAGGAATCACTACATTAACCCCTTCCGAAAAGTTTACCAGATCAACATAGGTTACCCAATAGGGGGCCGGAACGATTACCTCATCGCCTTTGTCGACAACCACCTGTAGAACATTGGCCAGCGAATGTTTGGCGCCATTGGATACCACGATTTGAGCAGGTTCGAAATCGAGATTGTTGTCGCGTTTTAACTTATCCAAAATGGCCTTTTGAAGTTCCGGATATCCCGGTACCGGCGAATAGTAGGAGTAATTATCATCAATAGCCTTTTTTGCAGCCTCTTTGATAAAGTCGGGTGTTGGAAAATCGGGTTCACCAACTCCGAGTCCAATCACATCAATACCCTGTGCCTTGAGTTCTCTGCTCTTCTGGGCAACCGCCAGTGTGGCCGATTCGGAAAGGCGGTGTATTCTTTCAGCTACTTTTGTCATGCTTTTGGTTTTTTCGATATAAAACGTTTGCAATATAGAAAAT
>CAYGIQ010000252.1:0-2548 GCA_964349885.1 uncultured Prolixibacteraceae bacterium
TGTCTTCTTGCTTATAATTACCCTATTCGCATTCGGAACATCGAAGGCTCAGGAGAAAGAAATTACCAAATCAGGATGGAACTTTGGCGGTTTGCCCACCATCTCTTTCGACTCTGATCTGGGATTCCAGTATGGAGCATTGGCGAATGTATACAACTATGGCGATGGAAGCCGATATCCCAACTACAACCATTCGCTATACTTCGAGGTTTCGAGGTATACCAAAGGAAGCGCCATCAATCGTTTCTTTTATGATTCAGACCAGTTAATCGAGGGATTGCAGACCTCATTCGACTTGAGTTATCTTACCGACAAGGCCTACGATTTTTATGGTTTTAACGGGTACAATTCGGTTATTGTCCCCGACATTCTGGATAAAGAGAATCCAAGTCGCTACTTTTATCGTTACGATCGTAAACTGTTCCGTGCAAAATTGGATCTCCAGGGTGCATTGGCGGGCAATAATACCCGCTGGACTGCCGGATTTAACCTCCAAAACTTTGCCATTGCTTCTGTCGATTTCGAGCAGTTGAATGAAGGAAAAACAGAAGGCGAAAAACTGGCGGTCGAAAACGGACTATACGATATCTATCGTGTGCTTGGTGTAATTTCGGTCGATGAAGCCAACGGAGGATTTGTGCCTGTCCTAAAGGGAGGAATTGTCTACGATACCCGCGACAACCGCCCAAATCCCATGCGAGGATTATGGACCGAGGCCATTTTTGAAGCAGCTCCGGGATTTGTATCCAGCAGCAACAGCTTTGTTAAGTTTGCATTGATTCACCGACAATATTTTACCCTAGTACCCAGAAATCTGTCGCTGGTGTACCGCGTGGCTTATCAGACTACCCTTACTGGTGATGTACCGTTTTACTACCAATCGCAAATGATGACTTCCTTTCCTAATGGTGTCTTCAGCGAAGGACTAGGAGGTGCGAAAAGCATAAGAGGAATGTATCGAAACAGGGTGATTGGCGATGGTATTGTTTATGGTAATGTTGAAATGCGTTGGAAATTTGTTCGGTTCAATTTTATTAACAATAATTTTTATCTTGGACTGATTGGATTTACCGATTTTGGGCGGGTGGTTGACCAAATGGAGGTAAAAGCCACCAATGCCTCACCTGTTTACCGACTCAGTGACTACTATACCAATGGATTAGAAAAAATGCATATGTCGTACGGGGCAGGTCTGAAAATAGTTATGAATGAGAACTTTGTAATATCGGCGGATTACGGAAGGGCCATCGATCTACAGGATGGAACATCCGGTATGTACATCGGTCTTAATTACCTGTTTTAGCCGGTTGTAAATAAACTCCATCCTTCAGTGCATGTTGGGTTTAAAAATAATAACTGTTCGAAAATGGTTTGCATACTGCGCAATCGGGTGTAGTTAATGACGCTATTTCAAATGGAACAATCAAGCTAACAGAAATTAAAATCTTTTGGTGAAATACCCGCAATAGAAAAAGGTGGAAGATTGTGCATCCTCCACCTTTTTTGTGCGCATGTTGAGATCACCACAAGAGCTAATTCTAGGTGTGTTACGATTTACAACACCGATTCAGGAGGGCTATAAGGCAGATTAAATGCCTCTGCAACGCCCTCGTATACTACCTTCCCCTTTACAACATTTAACCCCTTTGCCAACGACGCATCGTCGCGACAGGCTTGCTGCCAACCTTTATTGGCAAGCTGCAGCCCATAGGGCAGGGTAGAATTGGTCAATGCTAGCGTAGAGGTGCGGGGCACAGCTCCGGGCATATTGGCAACACAGTAATGAATAACATCGTCGATGGTGTAAACCGGATTGGCATGGGTAGTTGCTTTGGTCGTTTCGAAACAACCACCTTGGTCAACGGCAACGTCTACAAGCACAGTGCCGGGGCGCATCGTGCTCAGCATATCACGGGTCACCAGTTTTGGTGCCTTTGCTCCCGGAATCAGCACTGCACCGATAATCAGGTCCTGCGTGCGCACCATCTCTCTAATGTTGTACTCGTTGCTGACCATAGTTTTAACATTGGCCGGCATAATATCAGCAAGGTAACGCAACCGGGGAAGATCCAAATCCATTATGGTTACATCGGCCCCCAACCCAGCAGCCATTTTGGCTGCCTCGGTGCCAACTACTCCTCCGCCAATTACCAATACCTTGGCCGGTGGAACACCAGGGACTCCGCCCAACAGAATACCCGATCCGCCGAACGTTTTCTCTAGGTATTTTGCACCCTGCTGTACCGACATTCGGCCGGCAACCTCACTCATAGGCACCAGAAGGGGCAGCGATCGGTCGGCCAGTTCAACCGTTTCGTAGGCAAGGCAAATGGCACCACTTTTAATCATGGCCAGTGTAAGTTCTTCCGACGATGCAAAGTGAAAATAGGTGTATACAATCTGGTTCTTTTTAACCAGTTTGTACTCAACCTCAATCGGTTCCTTAACTTTGACAATCATATCGGCAATCTGATAAACTGCTTCTATGTCGGGCAAGATTTTCACACCAACAGATTCATAAGCTTCGTCGTTAAAACCACTACCAATC
>CAYGIQ010000253.1:0-2530 GCA_964349885.1 uncultured Prolixibacteraceae bacterium
ATCAGCACCAGTATCTTTTTCATGGCTACTCTTCCTCTATGGTTATGGTTCGCTTACGCTTCTTCTCCGCAGGGGGTGCCATCTTGTCAATGTTGTCGGTTACCTGCCTCTTAAAGGCACTTTGCACGGCATCGTACAGCAGTGAGAAAAGATTCATGCCGGTTATAGTTTTCAGGTTATCGGTAATCGATTTCCCTTCATATAGTATGATCATCCCGGCGATGATCATCGAGATGGTGAACATGAACTGCTGAGAGCTGATCTGCATGATCAGCACATCCAGTATTCCAAAGGTTGCCAGGGCAATGCCGTACCCTCCAATCTTTTCGATGGTGCGTTTCAGCCCCTTGGCTGTAATCACAAACCGTCCGTTGATGATGGCGTACTTCCAGATGCCGCTTACCACATTCAGCAGCACAGCCAGCACTGCACCATAAAACAAGGCTTGTATCGAGAAGAATACCGACAGGCAAAGGCCGGTAAAAACCGTTAGTGGTTTCGTCTCCTGAAAAAATTGCTGTGCTGAAAGTATCACTCCTATCATTTCCGTATGTTTACTTGTTTGTAATATCCAATCGATATTGCAACCGGTCGTTGATAGGCATAGTGGATCCCTACAGTATAGTGGTTGCGGTTTTTGTCGGTGAGCATTAGCGAGGGGCCTATGTAAAGCCTCTGAGAATCGAATATTCCAACCCCTCCAAGCGATATGTATGGATTATGAGATTGTGAATGGGTTATCTGGGTGGTGTAGATGGCGGTTGCCCTTAGGTTCTGGAGCTCAAAGTTCCGCCATCGTATGCTGTTGTAGTTTACACTGTCTTTGATGATGGCAAGCACGTTGCCTTCTCTGTAAATTGTGTCGATATAGTACTTCCCTCGCATGTATTCTGCAATTATTGCTGGAGTGTCGATGGGGTCAAAATGCATGTACACGCTCGAGTCAACGTAGGCCGGCATTGGTATTTTGCTGCTGAGCAATGTGGGGGCCGAGTCGCCTGCAATGATGCGTGTGATGTAGGTGGTGTCGGTGGTTAATCCATTGCCATTCCTGTTGTTGCAATGTTGCATCAGCAACACCATGCCAAGTAGCACGGCGCCCATAATCAATCCGATCAGAAATATCTTTATTTCTCCAATCATGTAATTGGAGTATTGAGGTCTACATCAAGTCGGAACTGAAGGCGCCATCCATACATCTGATCCAGAACCGGACCTATTTTTTGTGTCTCTATGCTCTCTACCTCCAACCCTCGCATATACCCGCAGGTGTTGTACTTGTCATGGATCATTGCCCTTTTGATGGTGGCAATTTTTTTATAGGTGTCGTTCAGTAGCTTGGATTTTTCGGTCTGCCCCAAGGTGCGTATCGATGCCGGCGACAGCACCAGGATGGCTCCATGAAACTGATCATAAATGCTATCGGCCGTGGTCATCGATGTAAGCACCGTAAAACTCTCCAGCAGCAGGTGGTCGGGTTTGTACTTGCCGCTTCTCAGGTCCTTCGATGCAGTATCCAGATCTAGCAGGTCAATTTCATAAATGCTATTCACCAACCCTGCGGTGATGAACTTCCGGAAATAATCCTGATAGGTGATTACATTCATTTCGATTTCATTTTTTCGATTTCCTCTTCCAGCTGCTCCGCTTTAATGGCGTTTAGCTCTAGCCGGTATAAAAATGTGTAGAGGTTCACTCGTGCTGCTTTGTCTTCGTTGCCGGGCACCTCTCCGCTCATTTCCATAATTACATCTCCCCACGATAGGCTTTTGCCCCCTTTTTTCTTCTTTCCGCTGTTGTAGATGTGCGGGAACCGGTCGGACTCTTTGAACGAGTCCCTCACCGAGTGAAAAAACATGGCAATGGCCACCTTTTGTTCCGGAGTGGTTTTGTTGGAAATAAGGGGGAGCCTGTGTTTGTAGGTTTGGTCGTTGAACTTTACCCTTGTGTCGGGGATCCATGAAAACAATTTGCCGATCCGTAACAACGGGTTCACCGGTCGGTATAGGATGGCAATCATTTCGTCCAGGTAGCTCTCTTCGTCAAAGGCTACATAGTTTTCCAGCATGCGCTCGGCCACTGCAAATTCCCAGATGGTCAGATTCTTCAGCCCATCGGCAGGACCCACCAGCGTACGGATACACCGCCACCAGGCAAACCTGATCCGGGGCACCGGATTCTTCATAACCTTCCGGTCTTTCACCAAAAAGTTGAACTGCTCGGCAAGCAGGTACAACTTCGACAGGATATCCATTTGCTGATCATTCATCGCCACTTTTTGCAGCAAATCGGTGCTTTTTTCCAGTCTGCGCCCCAGCCGGTTGATGCGGTTGATGGGGATCTTCCAGTACTCGCATACAAAGCGCAGTTTGATATACTGTGCATCTCTGCCCTCCGAAATAAACCGTATAAGCTTCAGTAGCTCCTCTTGCGATAGCTCTTCCAGGCTCTGAGGCACCATCTTGCGCCGTCCGTTCACGCTTATTTCTTTCATGCCGAGAAGGTGTTTCGGGTAACGATTGGTTCTGGC
>CAYGIQ010000254.1:0-2498 GCA_964349885.1 uncultured Prolixibacteraceae bacterium
ACCCGAATATACGCGATAGAGGGCAAAGTCTGCTGTGTGACGGGGCCACATCCAGTTATCGGTATCGCCACCAAATTTCCCCAAAGCCTGCGGGGGAACTCCGACAAGACGAACATCCCGGAAGGTTTCATACACAAAGAGGTGGTATTGATTCGATTCAAAAAAACTTCTTACCTGAGCCTGATAGTGCGTGCCCTGTGCGGCCTCCTGTTCGATGGTCGAGGAGATTCGGCTGATTACCCTCTGCCGCTCTTCAAAACCCATTCCTTCGGTAACCCCCGACAAAACCCTTTCGGTTACATCCTCTGCCCTGATCAGAAACCTGGCAATCTTTTGTGGATTTGACAGCTCATCTTTGTATGATTTTGCCCAAAAACCATCCTGTAAATAATCTGATTCAACCGACGAGTGCCGCTGAATATCGCCAAACGCACAGTGGTGGTTGGTTAGCAACAATCCATTGGGAGAGATCATCTCGGCAGTGCAGCCACCAATCGAAACAATGGCATCTTTAAGACTGCTGTTGTTGATGCTGAAGATATCTTCGGCGGTGAGCTTTAATCCGGCATTTTGCATGTCGTTGATGTTCAACCTATGAATGAGCGAAGGCAACCACATTCCTTCGTCTGCTCTGGCAGGGTTCAACATGGTAGCTGTCAGCATTAGAATTGCAAAAAATCTTTTCATTTTCAGGATAATTGTTTCGAAAATATATAGTTCAAATCAAATTCAAATATTGTTACATCGCTTAGCGCAAAGTTAATGGTTACAGTGTCTTCTTCATGCAGATTCTTGAATGGAATGCCATAGCGAACAGTCTGTTACTTGATGGCAAGTTTGGCTGTTAATCGGCTGTATTGTTCAATGTATATCTGATGTCCCCGCGTGTGCTCTTCGATCGATTCGGAAGTATAGTGCCGAATGGTTATTAATTTTAAACCGGTATTGTACTTAACCTCATACTCCTTCCTCAAATCAAGCACCATGGTTTCCAGACCCGACTCGGGAGCATCGACCAGCAGACTGAGGTCGATGGCCGATTGCTGTATCATATTGACTTTTATGTTTTTGGTATAGAGCAATGCAAATACACTCGATATATCTTCGGCCGACACGAAGGAAAAATCGTAAGGTGAAAAAGTCAGCAGCACCTGATTGGGCTTTGTAATAAACACAGGCGTTAGTTCCAGTGTATGATCAACATGGTGGATAACGGTTCCTAGTTGGTCGGGGTCGACAAACGAGCGTACATACAAGGGAATACTCTTGTTGTAGAGCGGCTTCATGGTTTTGGGATGAATTACCTGAGCACCAGAAAAGGTCATCTCGATAGCCTCGCGGTACGATAGTTCTTTAAGCAATACCGTGTCTGAAAACAGCTTAGGGTCGGCATTGAGAACACCGGGAACATCTTTCCAGATGGTAACATCACTTGCCTTCAGCAAACTGGCCAGGATTGCCGCAGTGTAGTCAGACCCCTCTCTGCCCAGCGAGGTTGTAAGATTGGTAACCGTCGATCCGATGAAACCCTGGGTTATATACATGCTATTCTCAGAAAATTGAAAACTATTCTGAATCAGCATTTCGGTCCATTTCCAGTTGACTGCCGCCTCTCTGAACTTATCGTCGGTCCTCAAACTGCTGCGAATATCCAGCCACTGATTGTTTATCCCTTCTGAATTCAGGTAATCACTAAGAATGCGTGAAGAAAGAAGTTCACCATAACAGATAAACTGATCGTATTCAAAATCGAAAAGAAGCGATGGTGTGGTAAGCAAACGCAATTCGACTTCTTTCAGCAGCCCCAGAACGCCAGCAGGAACACGATCGGCCCCGCCGAAAAGTTGAGCCGCAATTTGAAGATGGTATTCGCTGAGTTCGTCAAAAATCGACTGTGCCTCATCCCAGCGGTTAAAATGGGCCTTAACAAGTGTTTCTAGAAGATTGGTTGTCTTGCCCATGGCCGAAACCACCACCACAAGTTCATTGCTGGTATACCTGGAAATTATTTCCGTTACCCGCCGAAAACCTTCGGCATCTTTTAGTGCAGCTCCACCAAACTTAAAAACCTTCATCTGCTTACCTTTTAATTGTGGCCGTCAATTAAGATAAATTCTATAGAATCCAACCCCAGCCCGACTCAACATCTTTGAGCAATGCTGACTTGAATCCGGAAAAACGATTCTGTTTACTCCAAAACAAAGGATAAATTCAAAGTGACCTTATACTGGACGGGTTGATTCAAAAGTTTCTACAAAACTAATCTTTTTGATGGTTTGTACAGAAAAGGTATTCATCTTTGAAACGGATTAAATGGGCTTGGGCATAGCTACATCACTTCAGATGACCGGCCCACTATATTTTTTATATTTGGAAAGTTAACAGGCTGTGCGGCTCTTTTTGTCTGTGTCCTTCAACGATTACTCTTATGTAGTTCTGTTTTAATACATTTTGAAATGCATACCAAATTATCGACACTGCTGTTTGCATCTATTTTC
>CAYGIQ010000255.1:0-2495 GCA_964349885.1 uncultured Prolixibacteraceae bacterium
CCTATAACTTTACACTTAATATTATTCAAATGGCTGATAGCGAAAGAATTATCAGAGTTAACATAGAAGAACAGATGAAGTCGGCCTACATCGATTATTCGATGTCGGTGATTGTTTCGAGGGCGCTTCCGGATGTCCGCGACGGGTTTAAGCCTGTGCATCGCCGGGTGCTGTTCGGAATGAACGAGTTGGGAATCTTCTCTTCCAAATCGCACAAAAAATCTGCTAGGATAGTGGGAGAGGTGCTGGGTAAATACCACCCGCATGGCGACTCCTCGGTCTATTATACCATGGTGCGAATGGCCCAGGAGTGGTCGTTGCGGTACCCTATGGTTGATGGACAGGGTAACTTCGGCTCCATCGACGGCGACAGTCCTGCTGCCATGCGATACACAGAAGCAAGACTTTCGAAAATTGCTGAAGAAACGTTGTCAGATCTCGATAAAAACACAGTTGATTTCCAGCCCAACTTCGATGAATCCTTAACGGAGCCTACTGTTCTCCCCACACGTGTACCCAATCTGCTGGTCAACGGGGCATCGGGTATTGCTGTGGGTATGGCCACCAACATGCCACCCCACAATTTGTCAGACACCATTGATGCTATTACGGCATATATCGACAACAAGGATATTGAAATACCGGAGTTGATCGACATTATTAAAGCACCCGATTTTCCAACCGGGGGAACCATATATGGCTATTCCGGCGTTCGGGAGTCTTACGAGACCGGCCGGGGCCGTATTGTAATCAGAGGCAAGGCCCATATTGAGAATGAGGGAGGCCGTGAAAAAATTATTGTCACGGAGATCCCTTACATGGTAAACAGATCGGAGATGATTCAAAAAACCGCCGACCTGATCATCGACAAGAAGCTGGATGGTATCTCCAATGTGAACGATGAGTCGGATCGCGACGGGATGCGTGTTGTGTATGAACTCAAGCGCGATGCCATGAGCAATGTTGTGCTCAATAGTCTTTACAAGTATACTTCGCTTCAAACATCCTTCAGTGTAAACAATATAGCCTTGGTAAATGGGAGGCCCCGTACCCTTAATTTAAAGGACCTCATTCACCACTTCGTCGATCACCGTCACGTTGTTGTTGTTCGCCGCACCCAATATGAACTGGATCAAGCCGAAAAGCGGGCCCACATTCTGGAAGGGCTTATCATAGCAAGCGACAACATCGACGAGGTAATTGTCATTATCCGGAGTTCCAGAAATCCAGAAGAGGCTCGGGAGCGTTTGATCGAACGTTTCAGCCTTTCTGAAATTCAAGCCCGGGCCATTGTAGAGATGCGCTTGCGTCAGCTCACCGGTTTGGAGCAGGATAAGCTCCGCACCGAATACGAGGATATCATGCGCCAGATTGAATACTACAAGTCGGTTCTAGCAGACGAAACCCTTAGGATGAACATTATCAAAGAGGAGCTGCAGCAACTCAAAGAGAAATTTGGCGATGGTCGACGCACCGAAATTGAGCAGAATGCTGAAGATTTCAACCCCGAAGATTTTTACGCCGACGAGGAGATGATCATCACCATTTCGCATCTTGGCTACATCAAACGTACACCGCTGTCGGAGTTCAAGGCACAGGGAAGGGGTGGAGTAGGATCGAAGGGAGGAGCCACGCGCGATGAGGACTTCTTGGAACATATGTTTGTGGCATCGATGCACAACACCCTGTTGCTGTTTACCAGAAACGGAAGATGCTTCTGGCTGAAAGTTTGGCAAATTCCCGAAGGAACCCGCCAAAGCAAGGGCAGGGCAATTCAAAACATACTCAATATCAGCTCAGACGATAAAGTTTTGGCTTACATAAGGGTAAAAACCCTCAGCGATCCTGAATTTATCAACAACAACTTTATTATTCTGGCCACCAAGCAGGGGATTATTAAGAAGACCACACTTGAAGCATACTCTCGTCCGCGCATCAATGGTGTAAATGCCATCAACATACGCGAAGGAGATGAGCTTATTGAAGCTCGCAGGACGAGTGGATCTCACGAAATTCTGATGGCGGTTCGTACCGGAAAAGCAATACGATTTAATGAAAGTATTGTACGGCCGATTGGACGAACAGCTTATGGCGTTAAGGGTGTTACCCTTGGGAATGCGAAGGATGAGGTTATTGGAATGATTTGTGTGGATGACCCCAACGATGACATTCTGGTGCTATCGGAGCATGGCTATGGGAAGCGCTCAAGTTTGGCCGATTACCGTATTACCAACCGTGGGGGGAAAGGGGTAAAAACCCTAAACGTTACAGAAAAAACCGGAGTATTGGTGTCTATCAAAAATGTCGGCGACGACAACGATCTGATGATCATTACCCAAAACGGACTCACGATTAGGGTACCTGTTAAGTCAATTCGGGTGATGGGCCGTGCCGCTCAAGGCGTGCGGATTATCAACCTCAGGAATGGCGACAGCATTGCTTCGGTAGCCAAAGTGAAACACGAATCGGATGAAAAACTTGATCAGGAAGGAGAG
>CAYGIQ010000256.1:0-2431 GCA_964349885.1 uncultured Prolixibacteraceae bacterium
GCTGAAGTCGGGTGGATCTGAAACCAAATTTGTTATCAATTATGTGAACTTTCCTGATAGCGTCAAGCCTGCTTTCGAATATGCTGTAAGCATCTGGGCATCCCTTATTGCTACGTCTATTCCCATTTATATTGAAGCACAATGGGTGATACTTCAGTCAACCACCCTTGGAAGCTGTTCGCCTGGAGATTTTTATCTAAACTTTCCCAATGCTCCTCTGTCTAACACCTATTACCCTGTAGCGCTTGCCGAGAAGCTCCGGGAACAGGAAATTTCCGGTCCCAATAACCCCGACATGACCGCTAGGTTTAATTCTACCATTGCCTGGTATTTTGGAACCGACGGCCAAACACCTACCGACAAATACGATTTTGTTTCGACGGTTTTGCATGAAATTGGACACGGATTGGGATTTACAGGATTGTTTACCGCCGACATTCAAAACAAATTGGGTCGAACCATAACCAGCAATCGAAATGGGTCGATTTTTGATGCTTTCATTCAGGATTTTCAACAAAACCACCTAATCAACACCAGCGTTTATGGCAATCCTTCCGTGGAACTGTATGATGCCTTGATTTCAAACCAGCTCTACTTCTCCAGTCCTTTGGCCTTAAAAAACCACAGCGATCAACGCCCTCGGCTATATGCGCCAACTACCTATAATTCCGGATCGAGCATTTATCATCTGAATGACTTTTCTTTTCCGTTTGGTAATCCCAATGCACTCATGACACATGCTTCGGGCAAAGGAGAGGCCATACATAATCCAGGGCCCATAACCACAGGAATTTTAATGGATCTTGGCTGGAAACATCTCTATTTTAGGCACGAACCTCTTGTTGACACAGAATCTGTAAATTCCCCATTCAGTTTTTCCGTTGGCATTGACACCGACAGCGGACTGGATACTACTTCGGTTTTTTTGGTGTATACCTTTAGTGAATTCGATAAAAAAACGGATTCATTGCCAATGCCGTACAATACAACAGACCGGTTGTTTCGCGCTTCTGTTTCTCCAAGTGGACCTCAAGGCACATTGCTCTATTATTTCTCGGCCGAAGATACACTGAACCGTCAATTTACTGGCCCTGCTCAGGCTCCTGAATTCTATTTCTATTTTAACTATGGACCAGATTTCACGCTTCCGGAGATAGTGCATGAGCCCGCCACATTTTTACTTACGACCGAAAAGCAGCTTCCCATCAAGGCCAAGGTAACCGATAATATTGGCATCCAACAGGTTTATGTTGTATTTGGGAGAAAGGGAGCAGCTCCCGATACCCTGCAGTTGACCCATACCGGTGACCATTTTTTTGAAACGGTTTATACGATTCCAACCTCTGCGGTTGCCGATGGCGGATTAATCTCTTATGCACTCTTTGCGGTAGATGCTTCTTTGAACCGCAATCTGGCCCGGTTGCCTTTGGAAGGCACCTTTGATGTTCAGATCGAGCCTGTTTTCGACCCGGTGGCCTCTTACCGAACCAATTTTACGGGGGCTAAAAATGACTTTATTCTGGGTGACTTCGATATTAAAAAGGCCGATAACTTTGATTCAGAAGCACTGCATTCTCCCAATCCATACCCAAGCCCTGAGGAAAATGACGTCTACTATGAGCTGATTTCCATGCTGCGATATCCCATTGTGGTAAAGGATGGCGGACTGCTTAGCTTCGAAGAAGTGGTATTGGTTGAACCAGGTGAGCCCGGAACCGCTTTTGGCGACGACGAATTTTGGGATTATGTGATTGTGGAAGCCAGCATTGACTTCGGGAACAATTGGCTTCCTCTAATCGATGGGTACGATTCGGGCAGCAAACAGACCTGGTTAAATGCGTATAATTCACTTACAGTAGGAATGAACTCCAGAGCGGTGGGAACAAAAGAACTGCTGGCAACCCGCGAAATTGTGCTTACCGAGAATGGCCATTTTTCAGCTGGCGATACCCTGCTGATAAGGTTCAGACTCCATTCAGATCCCTATGCCAATGGCTGGGGTTGGGCCATCGACAACCTTGCCATACAGTATGACCCACCCACCAGCGTTCCGGCGATTGACCTTCCAGCAGTAGATGTTCGCCTCTATCCAAATCCTTTTACCGATCAGCTCACACTCTCGTTTACGGGTTTGTCTGGCCAAGTATCGCGTATGCAGTTGTTGCTGCATGATATTACTGGCCGACTGATGCACGTGGCCGTTTTGCAGAACGTATTGCCGGGTTCTGAAATCACCCTCCAGCTGCCCGATATTCCCAAAGGTATGTATGTGGCCTCCGTGTTGTCCGATGAGGCACTTCTGCTTCGAAGCAAACTCATCAAACGTTGATGGATTACCGGAAGGGATTCTAAAATTAAAAAATAGATTTTTTTCTCGGTTAAAAGTACAATTAATCAATTATGCTCTATATTTGCGAACAAATTGACACAG
>CAYGIQ010000257.1:0-1542 GCA_964349885.1 uncultured Prolixibacteraceae bacterium
CGGTAAAAATTATCTATCAGTTTAAAGGCAGCGACCTCCCATTGGATAAATTACAAAGGGCAGTTGACCTCTCGCAGGAAAAATATTGTGGAGTCAGTGCTAACCTCCGAGACGCTCTAACCCTAGAAACCGAGATAAGAATAATTGAGTAGTTCTACCCGACGATGACTAAATAAATGCTTCGAATGCTGAACAAAAAGAGTACTTCTTTGTCTTCTATTGCAAAAACAGAAGTTAAATCTAAAAAGTTAATAGTATGAAGTTTCTAACAACCGTCGTAATTGCTGCCCTTATTGGGCTGGCAGTGCAATCTTCGGCACAAAATTTTACTGTCCTCAAGGATGCCAGCACTGTAGCCTGGGAAGGTAAAAGAGTAGCCAGTGGTCACAATGGCACCATCGATTTTAAAAGTGGCACCATGCGGGTAAACAATGGACAGGTTACTACCGGAGTTTTCGAAATAGACATGACCACCATTAAATGTACCGACATTGCCGATGCCAACTCAAATCAACGATTTATCAACCACCTCAATTCTGATGATTTCTTTTCTGTGGCTACGCATTCCTCTTCCCGTATGACGATTACGGGTGTGAAACAAGTGTCGGGCAATAATTACGAATATTCTGGTAACCTTACCATTAAAGGTATTACCCATCCGATAACCTTCAACGCAACTACCGAGATTGCAGGGTCAAAACTTACAGCAAGTGGCAAAATGGTTATCGATCGTGCAAAGTATGATGTAAAATTTGGTTCCGGCCGTTTTTTCGAAAACTTGGGAGACCGGTTAATTCTGGATGAATTTACGCTTGATTTTACGCTGGTGGCCAACGCCGAGTAATTCGATATAACAAGTTAAAGTGATGATAAAGGCGGGGCGACCCGCCTTTATTGTTTGTAACAACCCAAGCATATGAATAAACTCTTTAAGGACAAGAAGGCATTGCTGTTGTTTAACAGATCGAAAGCAACGGTTATTGGCCGAAACTTTTTGGAAGGTGTGTCGTATGTTTTCGGGTTCTTTATAGTTTTGTTGTATACTCCAGACTGCTTTTAGCAGCAATTAACCAAAAACAGGGCGTATGAAGTCAATCAATCCAACTTCCGGCGAGGTGGTACTGCAATATGAGGCGCATTCAGACCAGGGTGCCGAACGAATTGTAAGCAGTGTGGCAAAAGCTTGGCATTCCTGGAAACATGTATCGTTCGAACAGCGTTCTACTGCACTGCTGAATCTTGCCGGACTGCTTCGAACCCAGCGCGATGAACTGGCAAGACTGATTACACTCGAAATGGGTAAAGTATACCATGAGTCTCAGGCCGAAATTGAGAAGTGCGCCTGGGTGTGTGAATACTATGCCCTGAACGGGGAGGCCTTCCTGATGAACGAGCCTGTTGCCACTCAGTATACCGCATCGTATGTTGGCTTTAAACCTTTGGGAGTAATTCTTGCGGTTATGCCATGGAATTTTCCTTTTTGGCAAGTATTCCGAGCAGCAGCTCCTGCACTAATGGCTGGTAACACTATGGTTTTGAAGC
>CAYGIQ010000257.1:1552-2417 GCA_964349885.1 uncultured Prolixibacteraceae bacterium
GTTCCCGGATGCTCGTTGGCTATCGAATCGCTGTTTCGCGATGTCTCTTTTCCCGAAAATGTATTCAGAAGTCTGCTTATCGGCGGATCGCAGGTAGCGTCGGTTATTGCACACCCAGCCGTAAAGGGTGTAACCTTAACCGGGAGTACTCCTGCCGGAAGATCCGTTGCCTCTGCTGCAGGTATGCACCTGAAGAAGTGTGTGCTTGAACTAGGCGGCAGCGATCCCTATTTGATTCTAAAAGATGCCGATCTGGAGATGGCAGCACAGTTATGTGCAGCATCGAGGTTGTTGAATGCGGGTCAAAGTTGTATTGCTGCCAAAAGGTTTATCGTTGAGGAATCGGTGTATGCAGAATTCACCGAACTGCTAATCGCAGCGATGGCGAAATTTGGCTTTGGAGATCCGTTCATGCAGGGTGTTGCTTTGGGACCGCTTGCCAGGACCGATTTGCGCGACGAGTTGCACCAACAGGTGATGCGCAGCGTTGAAATGGGTGGCCGTTTGTTGCTGGGAGGTTTTGTTCCGGATGGACCCGGTGCATTCTATCCTGCTACCGTATTGGCAGATGTTACACCAGGTATGCCAGCCTATTCAGAAGAACTTTTTGGTCCAGTGGCTGCCATTATCAAGGCAAAAAATGAGAAGGAAGCCGTTGAGATTGCGAACGACACCCCTTTCGGATTGGGAGCTTCGGTGTTTACCCGCGACAACAACAAAGGCCGCATGCTTGCCGAAAATTTGGTGGAAGCAGGTTGTTGTTTTGTAAATGACTTTGTTAAGTCGGACCCAAGGTTGCCTTTTGGGGGCATCGGGGAGAGTGGTTACGGACGCGAGTTATCGTCTTTTGGTATCAGGGAGTTTG
>CAYGIQ010000258.1:0-2410 GCA_964349885.1 uncultured Prolixibacteraceae bacterium
AACTACAACGCCTCTAATCTGGATCTCTATTCCGCTGAATTCGTCACGGTTTTCGAAAAGACCACCTACGGTTAATTCTTCAGCCGATTTGTCAAGGCTAAGGTCGGCCTTTGCTGCTGCATTTTTATCATTGTGACCGGTCATGCCATGATTCACGGGCGGGTGGGCTGTTTGCGAACCAGTTGCAAGTGTGATGTTGTTCACAAAATAGATACGGTCGAAAGTGCGGTCGAGTTCTTTGCTGTGAAAATCGGTCATTTCCAGTGCACTGTCGTAGGTGTATATTTCTCCGGGATGAATGTCCTGGCGCGAAACCGCCAACCATCGGGGTGTTGCGTTTTCTATTACGCTTATGTAGGAGTATTGTCCGCCTTGTACTACTTCAGTCACCAGAAACACATTGGATCCCTGAAGTAATTGCTGATCCTGATTCGAAGTTTGGTTGCTTCCACAAGCGGCAGCGGTTCCTATGATTAAAGCAATTGTTGCAATTTTAATCCAGTTTTGCATGGCAAAAAATTTCTTGGTTAACGATAAAAAAAAGATGCATTGGTACAACCCATGCCATACGCTGGCAGGTTGTTAAACTTCGGGCCAAATGTACATCAATTTTTTTTATCAACGAAGATTGAGGGCTCACTATTGCCAGCTTGTGCATTGGATTTTAGCACTATCTTTAATCCAACCAAAACGCATTCTGATGAAACAGTTTGGTTTATTTTTTATTTTTCTGATCGGGCTTTTGATGTGCACGTGCAACAGCGGAAATATTCCGCCGGTCACCCATTGTTCCGAACTTTCGGATGAGGATCTCAAGACTCAATTACAGCAACAAACCTTCAACTACTTTTGGGACGGGGCAGAGCCTGTATCTGGAATGGCGAGAGAGCGACTTCACCTCGACGGACACTATCCGCATAACGATCAGGAAGTGGTTACCACCGGGGGGTCGGGTTTTGGTTTGATGAATCTGTTGGTTGGCGTCGAGCGTGGTTTTATAGACCGCTCTGCGGCGTTTGGACGGTTAAGGCGGATGGTTGATTATCTCGACAAAGCCGATCGGTTTCATGGGGCCTGGCCACATTGGTTGCATGGTCCTACCGGCAAAACAGTTCCGTTCAGTCCTAAAGACAATGGTGGCGACCTGGTCGAAACGGCATTCCTTATGCAGGGGTTGCTTACCGTAGCTCAATATTTCAGGGAGGGAAATGTGGCCGAACAACAGCTCTCGAGCGATATCGACCGACTATGGCGTGAGGTAAACTGGAATTTTTATACCCGGGACGAAGAGGTGCTTTATTGGCATTGGTCGCCCAATTTTGGCTGGGAAATGGATTTCAGAATTGGTGGATACAACGAGTGTCTTATACTCTATGTTTTGGCGGCTGCTTCGCCAACATTTCCCATCGACGCAGAGGTCTATCATAATGGATGGGCGCGAAACGGTGCCATTGCCCAGGGAACAAAATTTTATGGTCTCGAAACGGTGCTCGATTTCTATGAGCATGGCGACGATCCTACAGGTCCGCTTTTTTGGGCCCACTACTCCTATCTTGGTTTAGATCCTCGTGGCCTCGTTGATCGGTATGCCGATTATTGGAACCTCAACAGAAACCACGCCTATGGGCACTATCTCTACGCATTGGACAATCCCAAAGGGTTTTTAGGATATGGTGCCAAAGGATGGGGGCTAACTTCCAGCTACTCGATGATTGGTTATGCTGGGCATAAGCCAGGGGTCGACGACCTTGGGGTGATTGCCCCGACAGCAGCTTTATCATCGTTTCCTTATACCCCCTCCGAATCGATGCATTTCCTTCGATATCTCTATTGCGAGGCCGATTCGCTGGTTGGAATGTATGGTCCATACGATGCCTATTCCCATTCGGCTAAATGGCATCCACCTCACTATCTGGCCATAGATCAGGGGCCCATTGCCGTTATGGTTGAGAACCATCGCACCGCACTTCTGTGGAACCTTTTTATGAGCCACCCCGATGTACAACGCGGTTTGCTTCGACTGGGATTCAACTCCCCTCATCTCTCTAATTGATCTTTGAAACCATCGGCAACCCCACTCCGATAACGATGTTGACTTCGAGAATTTTGTTGTCCGATATTTGTGTTTGTAGTGCTGAATTGATAAATTTGCACACCCATAACGGTAAATTGTAGGGCCCATAGCTCAGTTGGTTAGAGCATCTGACTCATAATCAGGGGGTCGCAGGATCATGCCCTGCTGGGCCCACCCACAAATTCAAGAGTTGCGACGAAAATTCGCAACTCTTTTTTTTGTTATTTTTTTGTATGGGGAGCAGTGAATCCAGATATTTTTCCGCGTTTCTCTAAAGGTTTAGTAAGCTCTTTTTGCTTCTGTATAAAATAAAAAAAGGGAGCTCAACAGCTCCCT
>CAYGIQ010000259.1:0-2342 GCA_964349885.1 uncultured Prolixibacteraceae bacterium
ATTTAGGGCAGCCTGCGATCATTTTTTTGAAAACAAATCGCGCCATTTCAGTGATGTCGACGATGATCAGGGAGACAACTTGAAACGCAAACTCGAACTGATTTCCGAGGTTTCTGCATTCACAGTTGGCAGCGATGTCGCCGACGAAATGAAGGTATTGCGTGACTTCCAACGCAGGTGGACTGAAATTGGACACGTTCCAATTAAAGAAAAGGATGGTGTACAGTCGCAATTCAGAGCTGCTATAAATAAGCATTTTGATGCATTAAATCTAGATGATGCCAAGCGAGATTCACTTAACTTTAGAAGTAAGATTAGCAATTTAACCGACAATCAGCGTGGTTTATCGAAAATCAGACAGGAACGCGAAAAGTATATGATCAAGCTTAAACAGCTCGAATCTGATCTGATTTTGCTGGACAACAACATTGGATTCTTCGCCAATTCGAAAAATGCACAAGCGCTTATTGCAGATGTTAATCAGAAGATCTCCGATACCAGGGAGCGGATAGAACAGCTGAAAGAGAAAATCCGAATTATTGACGATCTCGATAAATCAGAATATTAATGGTTTGTGAAGGCTGCCCTAAACAGGCAGCCTTTTTTATTGGTTTAAAAAGTTGTATTGAATGCTGACTTAAGAAACATCGTTGGCTGACAAAGCACATACGATGCACTAAGTGGTTTGGGGCGGGTTGGTATGACTCAATTTTTCTGATGGGACAGGTATTATCAGATCTGTTACCACCAATGCATGCAAGCGATAGTGTTTGATGGCCATCTTAATAGCGCTTTTTCCGCTACACAATGCCATCTGGAGCATAAAACCAAACAATTATTCGGATATAAAATATAATTTTGTGCTTTCGCAATCGACGCTAAATTTTAAACCGTGCTAGATACCAGATACATTTTTGTTACAGGAGGTGTTGCCTCCTCTCTGGGTAAAGGAATTCTCGCAGCCTCGCTCGGGAAACTCCTGCAGGCAAGAGGCTATGTTGTGACGCTCCAAAAACTCGACCCCTATCTAAATGTTGACCCCGGAACCTTAAATCCATACGAACATGGCGAGTGTTACGTAACCGATGATGGTGCTGAAACTGACCTCGATCTTGGCCACTACGAGCGGTTTCTTAATCAACCTACATCTCAGGCAAACAATGTAACTACTGGTAAAATCTACCAGACGGTTATCAGTAAGGAGCGACGAGGAGACTATCTCGGAAAAACCGTTCAAATCATCCCTCATATTACCGACGAAATCAAACGTAAAGTAAAATACCTCGGTTCTAAAGGGAAATATGATATAGTGATTACAGAAATCGGGGGAACCGTTGGCGACATAGAATCCTTACCCTATATAGAAGCTGTAAGGCAGCTCAAATGGGAGATGGGATCCAAGGCTATGGTTATCCACCTTACCCTTGTTCCCTTTCTGGCCGCTACAGGCGAGCTAAAAACCAAGCCTACCCAGCACTCGGTTAAAACATTGCTGGAGGCAGGTGTCCAGCCCGATGTCTTGGTGTTGCGAACCGAGCACAACATCGACGATAACATAAAATCGAAGGTTGCTCTTTTTTGCAATGTGGCCATGGAGGCTGTGGTACAATCCATTGATGTTCCGAGTATTTATGAAGTGCCTATCAGAATGCTGGAGGAGAAGCTTGACATCACCGTCCTCAAAAAACTTGAGCTTTCGGTGAAGGATCCTCTGGATATGGACTCCTGGAATGTTTTTCTTGAAAAACTGAACAATCCCCAAAAGTGTATTGATATTGCCCTAGTGGGGAAATATGTGGAACTTCACGATGCCTACAAATCAATAGTGGAAGCTCTGATACACGCGGGTACTTTCCATCAGGTAAAGGTCAACATTAAATGGATCCATTCAGAATCGATTACGCCTTCTTCTGTTGAGAAAAAATTAAACAATGTACACGGTATATTGGTGGCCCCAGGATTTGGTCATCGTGGAATAAAAGGCAAACTTTTGGCAGTGCAGTTCGCCCGGGAAAACAACGTGCCCTTCTTTGGAATATGCCTTGGAATGCAAATGGCTGTAATTGAGTTTGCGCGGAATGTTCTGAAACTCGAAGGAGCCGATTCTACCGAAATGAACATTAAAACCAGCCATCCTGTAATTGACCTGATGGAGCAACAGAAGGAGGTTATTGATTTTGGAGGTACAATGCGCCTTGGATCATACGAATGCCGTATTGTTGCAAAAAAATCGAAAGTTTTTAATGCGTACAATAAAATTTCAATTCGCGAGCGTCACCGTCACCGTTATGAATTCAATAACGCCTACATGAAGGAATTTGAGAAGGCAGGTATGAAGGCCG
>CAYGIQ010000260.1:0-2325 GCA_964349885.1 uncultured Prolixibacteraceae bacterium
GGCTATTTTACTAAGCGTACTCATTGAAGGATTCCCGTTACCTGCCTCAATTTGTTTAATTAACCGAAGGCTCAATCCCGAATAGTCGGCCAAATCCTGCTGGGTCAACCCTAACAGGCTTCGACGCGCTTTTATGAGGGTGTAGAATTCCATAAGTGCATTATTTTGCCTTTTTGTGCAATAATAGTGCATTGTAATGGAAAAAGAAAGGGAAAGTTGGGGAAAAGTGAAGTAAAGTGCACTTTTCTCTTGATTCTCACTTTGGGCTTTCGGCAGCGCGATGGGATGCAGCCTCTTTCAGAAAGAAATCGGTCATCTTTTTAAAGGTGCTTTCATTGAAGGTAACCGGACCGTGCTGCCCTTCGGGAACCGAAACAAATTCGGTGAGTAAACCTTTTTCTTTCAGTGCCTTCGAAAAGAGTTCGCTCTGGCAATGGGGTACAACGGTATCGGCCTCGCCATGAACGACGATGAATTGAGGATCGGTTGGGTCGATAAAGGTAATGGGATTCAGCAGGGCAATCATGTCGAGGTTGTCGGCCGGGTTCCCCCTGATCAGTGCGGCTTCGGGCGAGTTGCCGTCTTTGGGCCCTTTGCAGTTGTCCATGAGTGCCATGTCGATGGGGCCGAACCAATCGACTACCGCTTGTACCGAACTGCTATGGGAGGTATAATTTCCCACATTCCCCTCTACATTAACCGTCTTGGCGTTTACCGTAAATTCTTTCACGCCGTTCGAGGTTCCTGCCAGCGACGCAAGATGCCCGCCCGAAGAGAATCCGGTAATGCCAATAAACGAAGCATCGATTTTGTATTTTTCGGCGTTGCCCCTTAGAAACCGTATAGCCGCCTTTACGTCGTTGATTTGTGCGGGATAGGCCGCATCCGAACTGGATCGATGGTTAATGGCCACCACGGCAAAACCGCTTTCGAGCAGCTGTTTTCCCATGGTGCCGAACGCCATTTGTTTCGCATTATTCGCATACCAGGCGCTACCGTAAATCACAACCACAGCCTTATACGCAGGTTTCTCCACACTCGGCAAATGGATATCGAGGTTGTGACACTCCTTGCCATCGTCGGCATAATTCAGATTGAGAAATTGCCTGTCGGAAGTCTGACCCAAACAGGCAACCGCGCTACATGCAGCCATAATAGTTGCGAAAACAATTTTTTTCATACAGATAGGAAGTGTTTCGTTATAGGTAAGTTAGTTATGCGACATTTACATCTTGTTGTATATAAATCTGGGTATCCTCTTTAAAATTGAAGCAATAAGCCCCCATCGCTTGGTAATGTAAGCAACTTTTCTTTTGTTTCTTATTGCCTTGTAAATCTGAGCCACTGCTTTATCAACTGGCATAACCCAAAATAATCCTTCTCCCTTTGCCATTTCGGTATCAACAAATCCCGGCCTGATGTCTGTTACATAAATAGAGGTACGTAATTGGGTTGCTCTTTGCCGTAAACCTTCTAAATAGTTAATTTGATATGCTTTTGATGCACTATATGCAGGAGCTTGTCTACTTCCACGAAGCCCTGCAATAGAACTTATGGCTACAAAATGTCCATATTCCTGCTTTTGAAAATAGTTAAATGTCCAATCTGCAATCATCGTAAAGCCTGTCACATTTGTGTCGATAGTCTGTTTTTCAATTGCAAAATCCAGGCTTTCATTTTCGAATCCTGTACCGGCGCTTAAAATTAACAAATCAACGCCTCCGAGTTCGGATGTAAGCTCCTCTAATTTCGCAACAACATGTAAGGTATCGGTTACGTCGAACGATTTGACTGTGAAAGCATTACTATTCTCGTTTTTCAACTCGTTAAGTAATTCCGTTCGTCTCCCGGTTATACCCACTGTATAATCGTTTTCGGCTAATACTCTTGCAATTCCTTTTCCAATGCCTGATGTTGCCCCTATTACTATCGCCTTTTTCATACTACTCAATTCGCTTTTTTGTGTGATGTCGAATGGTATAAAAACTGATGACTAAAAATGGAATAGTCGAAAGAAGCATCATAAAGTTGATATTTAAGCAACCTATCAAGAAGATTAATGCCATTATAATGCCAACGCCACCGATTCCCAGATATGTCATTATTTTATTTGGGATCTTTTGAACCAGGGTAAGCAACAAAAGGATTTGTCCAAGTAAAGGAAGCAGGATGAACGGATGTATCAGGGACCCCGGATCTTTTAAAATTGTAGAGAAGATTTCTGCTTCTACCTGGATAAGGAACATCGTTTTGTTTTCTCCCCACTCTAAGAATCCGAAAAGAGAGGAAATGATTAACAGCGTATTTAAAATTTTGCTCTTCATG
>CAYGIQ010000261.1:0-2302 GCA_964349885.1 uncultured Prolixibacteraceae bacterium
GGAAACTCCAAACGTACCGCAACCCTGCCTAGGTTCTTTTAATAAAGCTCCAAGGGAAAAGGGTGATCGGTAATCGGTAATCGGTAACCTGTGATCGGTGATCTGTGATCGGTTTTGCCACAGATAATAAGCTAAATAGCGAAACCCCGAATGGGTTCAATAAAAATAGCCCCAGGTGCTAACCCGGGGTAACGCGTAGGACCGGAAAACCGAAATATCCCGTATCCGCCATTCACAAACCACAGTTTCATCAAAAAATCAAGAATTTTCATATATTGCCGCTTCAAAAACGAAACAACAAATCGACAGCCAACTTCTGACAGTATAGATTAAACCGCTCGAGGCTTGGTACATCCAACCATTCTACCCTTGTTCATTTTAAAATAAACCAATAATCATATAGAATGCAATTAAAGATTCATCCAAAGATTTTAACCCTACTCGCCATCTCGCTCATCTGGTCTACCTCCCTGGCGCAATCGCCTTATGGATTTCGCGGACCAGAGCGTAGTGGATCCTATCCAGATACCGGCTTACTCAAAGAATGGCCCGAAGACGGACCTGAACTGCTGTGGTCTGTCGGCGATGCTGGCAAGGGCTATTCAAGTCCGGTGATAGTGGGCAACACCATTTACATTACCGGAATGAACAGCAGCGAAGACCGCGAAATTTTATCGGCCTACCGCCTAACAGGCGAGAAGATCTTTCAAACCGAATATGGTAAACCGTGGGATGGCACTTATCCTGACACCCGTACTACGCCAACCATTGAGGGCAACAGGGTGTACGTAATAAGTGGCAGTGGCGAGGTAGTTTGTCTCGATGCCCAATCCGGTGCCATTGTGTGGAAAGTTGATGCCGGGAATCTGTATGAAAGAAATGCGGGAAACTGGGGTACCTCCGAGAGTCCGCTGGTATTCGACAACAAGGTAATTTATACACCCAGTGGAGACCAAACCACCATGGTAGCCCTGAATGCCGCTACCGGTGAATTGGTATGGAAAACAAAAGCCATGGGCGATAAGGGGGCGTATGTTTCGCCACTGCTGATTTCGCACAACGGACACCAAAAAATTATCGGCGGCAATGCCAAAAGCCTATTTGGCGTTAATCCTGTCAATGGAAACATCGACTGGGCTTTTACCGACTGGGGCAGCAAGGAACCGGGCCGCGATAACATTGCAGTCAATACCCCCCTCTACGACAATGGCCGTATCTATTTCTCATCGGGATACAACATCGGATCGTTTATGTTGCAGCTGAATGGGGATGCTACCAATGCCACCCTTCTCTGGCGAAACGACGACCTCGACACCCATATTGGTGGTTTGGTTTTGATAAACGGAGTTATTTACGGCTCCAACTGGATCAACAACACCTCGGGCAAATGGGTAGCAGTCGAATGGAACACAGGCGAAACCCTATATGAAGAGGAGTGGAGTGGTGGAAAAAGCAAGGGGTCGATCATTACGGCCGATGGCATGTTATACTGTTATGATGAACGAAGAGGCACCGTAGGTCTGGTTAAACCCAACCGTCAGAATTTCGAGGTGGTAAGTGAATTTCGCATTACCAGCGGAAGTGGCGCTCACTGGGGACATCCGGTTATCGACAACGGCATCCTATACATCCGACGCGGTGAGGCACTGATGGCCTTTAAAATCAAATAGAAAGGAAATTAGGTCCGAATAAAAGTTCCTCGAATCCATCCCGACACAGCGGCTTGGAAACAGAATAGAGAAAATCCATTGAGACGGTGAGATTCCGTTTTAATGGATTTTTTTTGGGCCCTGTTCCCGATTTCAGTCAGCCCCTTACCTATGACCATTATTGCTTGGGCGAACAACACCCGACAGAAACTGGTTGGTCCATGCACCGTTCCAATTGAACGAAAGATGATCGAGAACTTCCACTGCCTTCTATTTGAAAGATTGCTACGACCTTCTGGGTATATCGGGCAGACCAGTAAGTATGGAATGACCAAGAAAGCACCAAAACAAGAGAAACCTGCACACCGCTTTTGAAGTGTTGCAGGCTAAAGGTTTTTAATATCTGCACAGAACTCCCCACAAGGCGCTACAATGGGACAACCAATATCGAAAATTAGTAAAAAACGAAAGCGTTTGGGGTGTTTGGCTGGAATTATTGAAATAAAACTAAGTGAAGCATAATTCTACCCGGATTTCGGAATTAGGTGCACCAGATCATAAAAAAAGCGCTGCGAATGGAATCGCAACGCTCTTGATTAGGTGGAGAATATCGGAATCGAACCGATGACCTTTTGACTGCCAGTCAAACGCTC
>CAYGIQ010000262.1:0-2294 GCA_964349885.1 uncultured Prolixibacteraceae bacterium
ATTTTGTTGAAGCAGCCAACAAAAACAATTTAGGTAAAGGCCTAAATACTAAAGTTGACAGTTACCACTTCTACCGCGAACTGCTCAATCGCAAAGATATTGATGCAGTTGTAATTGCCACGCCCGACCACTGGCACGCCCAGATGGTGGTTGATGCGGCAAAAGCAGGAAAAGATATCTACTGTGAAAAACCTATGGCACTTACAGTTGCCGAAGGGCGCGCAATGGTAAACGCAACCCGTAAATACGACCGTGTGTTCCAGACTGGTAACATGCAACGCTCATGGCGCGATTTCCGTCATGCGGTTGAACTTGTCCGAAACGGATACATTGGTGAAATTACCGAAATTAACGTAAGCGTGGGCGAACCAATTAAACAATGCGACCTGCCAACCCAACCCGTACCCGAAGGATTAGACTGGAATGAATGGGTGGGGCCATCGCTTTACCGGGGATATCACGAACAACTTGCTCCCCTGACCACCGAAGGGCCATGGGCCTGGTGGCGTGGTTACCGTGATTTTGGCGGCGGCCTGGTTACCGACTGGGGCACGCATATGTTCGATATATCACAATGGGCATTGGGAATGGACAACTCCGGTCCGGTTCAGTTCCTGCCTCCTTTGGAGCCTGAAAAAACACATGGACTTACCATGATATATGCAAATGGTGTAAGGGTAAATCATAAACTCTGGGGTGGCCCCAAAGATGGCAACGCTGTGCAGTTTATTGGTAAAGAAGGTAGGATTGAAGTAAGCCGCAGCTTTTTACGCACATTCCCCAACGAAAACCTGGCAAAAGCCGATTTGAAAGCAACGGATAAACGGGTCTATTACAGCGACAACCATTACCAGGACTGGGTTGATGCCATAAGGAAGCGCAGTAAGCCTATCTCCGACGTTGAGGTAGGACACCGCACCGCATCGGTTTGTAATATCACTAACATTGCTTACGAATTACAGCGCCCACTTCTATGGAACCCCGACAGTGAAACCTTTACAGGCGATGCCGGGGCAAATATGATGCTAACAAGGGCTTACAGGGGAAAATGGGATTTTAATAATTTTTAAAAAATGAAAAAATAAAATAATTAACAATCGCAGTTAAGCCCCTTCCGGTTCAACCGGAAGGGGCTTTCAGTGAAAAAAAATAAATTATGAAGAGAATTATTTTATTATTTCTGACATCCCTGATGTTTGGCTTTTCTAATGCCAACGATGGTTTTGCCGTGAAAGGGTTATGCATTGCTGCACCGGGAAAGGCCGATGTAGAGGAGTTTGTAAGTCTTATTGATACCAAACTTGCACCCACAGGTTTGAATACCCTGATATTAAGGGTTGATTTTGGATATGAGTTTGAATCACATCCTGAACTACGCGACAACAATCCACTGAGCAAAAGCGATGTGAAAAAGCTGGTGGAGGTTTGCAAGAAACATAGCATTAGATTAATTCCCCAAATCAACCTCCTTGGGCACCAGTCATGGGCAGGTAAAGTAGGAAAACTGCTTGAGGTATATCCCGAATTTGATGAGACTCCAAAGGTGAAAATGCCTGAAGAGTACAAATGGCCCAACGACGATGGTCTCTATTGCAAAAGTTATTGCCCGCAGCATCCCGATGTTCATGGTGTTGTCTTCGCGTTGGTTGACGAAATTTTGGAAGCTTTTGAAGCCGATGCTTTTCATGCCGGAATGGATGAGGTTTTTTATATAGCACATCCTCAGTGTGACAGATGTAATGGCCACGATCCTGCTGTTTTATTTGCCAGTGAATTAACCAAAATCCGAAATCATCTGGCGCTATCGGGTGCAGAACTCTGGATTTGGGGTGACCGTCTTATTGATGGAAAAACTACAGGTATTGGTTTATGGGAAGGCAGTTATAACAATACACATCGTGCCATTGATTTGATTCCCAAGGATATAATGATCTGTGACTGGCATTACGAAGTGGCCCATCCAACTCCGGTTTTGTTTGCATCGAAAGGTTTTAATGTGTTGGCTTGCCCATGGAATAAAAGCCATGTAGCAACTGCACAGGTAGAAATGATTAAAATGCTGAAAAATAATTCTTCGCGTGAAATGAAATCCCGTTATGCCGGAATACTGCATACTTACTGGAGTGGTGCACGTGGTTTTATGGATGGAATGTTCGAGAAAAACGAAAAAGCAAAAAGCGATCCTTCAGTTCAAACGTTTAAGGAATTGGTAAAGGTCTGGTAGATAATTTAAAATTTAATTCGTTAATTAGTAATAAGTTAATAGATTGTAATTAGAGCTTAAAGGATTATGA
>CAYGIQ010000263.1:0-2279 GCA_964349885.1 uncultured Prolixibacteraceae bacterium
GGTCATAAGGTGCATCATCCTTTTGTTTTCGATCCACAGGGAGCCAACTACCGTTCGGTGTATCTGCGCGGCGATATGACCAATTGGGCGCAAATCCCTCTAACCCTTACGGATAGAAAATGGCAGCGGACCCTGCACATTGCGCCGGGTAATTTTCATTACCAGTTGGTGCTCGATGGCAGGCAAACAACCGATCCCACCAACCCTGTGCTGGTAGATAACAATCTGGGTGGGCAAAACTCGCTGCTGAGTATAGCCGGTATCGACCGCGCCCTAACTCCCCACCTCTATCCACGGGCTACCCGGCGATACGAGTTGGAGTTGGGCTTCGACAATGAGGTATCTGAAGTTTTTGTGTTTTGGCAAAATTTCTTGCTGCCAGCCGAAAATGTAGTGCGGAATGATGGCTATTTTACAATAACCATACCCGGCGATGCCCGCGACTACGATCGCAGCTGGCTTACCATAAAGGCATTTAACAATAATGGTCCATCCAACGACCTGCTGGTGCCGCTTCAAAACGGCAGGCCGCTGCTCGACCCCGCCAAACTAACACGCGTAGATAAAGAAGCTACAATTCTCTATTTTATGATGGTTGACAGGTTTAATAATGGGAATCCCAACAACGACCAGCCGGTTGATGATCCCAGGGTTGATCCCCGGGCCAATTTCTTTGGAGGTGATTTGGAAGGCATTACACAAAAAATCGAAGAAGGATATTTTCAAAGGCTTGGTGTGAACGCAATTTGGTTTACCCCCATTACCCAAAACCCATTGGGTGCATTTGTTGAATTTCCTGCCCCCCATCGCACCTATACCGGATACCACGGGTATTGGCCTGTTACGCTTACAACGGTTGACCATCGGTTTGGCACCAAAGAATCGTTCAGGAATATGGTAGAAACAGCCCATGCCAACGATATGCGTGTGCTGCTCGATTTTGTTTCCAACCATGTACACGAAAGCAATCCCCTGATTTTAAATAATCCACACTGGGCTACCCAGCTGGTTTTGCCCGATGGCCGGAAAAACATCAGGCTCTGGGACGAACACCGCCTCACCACCTGGTTTGACACCTTTCTGCCAAGCCTCGATTTTACCCAACCCGGGGTAATAGAAACTATGGTGGACAGCGCTTTTTACTGGCTCGATGAGTTTAATCTCGATGGTTTCAGGCACGATGCCACCAAGCATATCCCCAATGAATTCTGGCGCGCACTTACCCGCAAGATTAAGGAAGAGCACAAGGCGGCCGGCAACAGGAGGATATTCCAAATTGGCGAGACCTTCGGAAACCGCGAACTTATAGGATCATTCATCGGAAGCGGTCTGCTCGACGGGCAATTCGACTTCAACCTGTATTTCGACGCACGCACTGTATTTGCTACCGACCATGTGCCGTTTACCATGCTCAATGAATCGCTGCATCAAACCTTCAACTTCTATGGGTTTTCCAACCTCATGGGCAACATCACAGGCAACCACGATATGGCCCGTTTTATTTCCCTTGCAGGTGGCGCATTGCGTTTCGACGAGAACCCCATTGAAGCCGGCTGGAACCGCGAAGTTGGTGTGGGCGATACCATCGGTTACAGAAGACTCGCCTCCCTTATGGCATTCATCATGACCATTCCCGGCGTTCCGGTAATCTATTACGGTGATGAAATTGGCATTCCGGGAGCAAGTGATCCTGACAGCCGCCGGCCTATGATATTCACCAACCTTACCCATCATCAAAACCGGCTGAAGGAGCAAACATCCCTGCTTACCCGACTCAGGTCGCAAAACCTGGCATTTATCTATGGCGATTTCAAAACTTTGCATGCCGATGCCATGACATTTGCATACGCACGGAGCTATTTCGCAAATCATGCTTTGGTAGTATTCAACAAAGACCGCAACCCGGTAACAATTACCCTGCCGCTGCCCGAGAGATTTGCTGTGAGAAACTTTACTGGACATTTTGGCAATGATTTTTCTATCGCCAACCGAACGCTAACCATAACCCTACCCGGAAGCAGCTTCGAAGTCCTTACGGCAAATTAACAATGGAACAAGAATTTTATGATAAAGCAAATTCCAGGTAAGAAGCGCATAGCCCTTGTAGCCCACGATAAACGCAAGAAAGATCTGCTGGAGTGGATTCGGTGGAACCGGGAAGCACTGGCGCCACACTCGCTGTTTTGCACCGGCACCACCGGAAGGTTGGTGGAGGAGGCCCTGATAGATCCCAAAACGGGTAAGCCACCGGTGAAAACCTGTATCACCAAACTGAAATC
>CAYGIQ010000264.1:0-2196 GCA_964349885.1 uncultured Prolixibacteraceae bacterium
ATTTGACCCTGATTATTTCAATATTGAAGAAATAAATAAAAGGTTAATGCAAAAAGATTTTGGTTGTATCTGGCTTTAAGGCATAGATTCAGAATAATTTTCACAATCACCTTTTTTTCAGAATCTCCCGTGCAATCAACACTCCGTTAACCGATGCCTGCATCAATCCCCTTGTGATGCCTGCGCCGTCGCCGCCAACATACAGGTTGCGGATGGTATCGGTCTGAAAGCCTTCGTTTACCATTATTTTGTTGGAGTAGAATTTTACCTCAACCCCGTAAAGCAGGGTTTCGTCGCTGGCCAGGCCTTGGCTCACCTTATCAAGCGCCCCAATCATTTCAATTATGTCGGTCATTATACGGTAGGGCAGTACCAGGCTCAGGTCTCCCGGAATGGCATCTTTCAGGGTGGGGATAATGTTGTTGCGGAACAGCCGCTCGGGGGTTGTGCGCCTTCCCCGGATCAGGTCGCCAAACCGCTGCACCAGAATCTTGTTTCGGGTGAGCATATTGGCCATATCGGCCACATGGCGGCCATACTCGATGGGCGAGTTAAACGGCTCGGTGAATTTCTGCGATACCAGCAAAGCAAAATTGGTATTGTTGCTTTTCAAGTCTTTGTAGCTGTGGCCATTCACCACAGCCAGGTTGTTGTCGTAATATTCCGACGATACAAAACCGCCCGGGTTGGAGCAGAAGGTACGCACCTTATCGTCGAAGGTTTTGGTATAATGCACCAGCTTGGCTTCGTAAAAATTATCGTTGATCTCCTGCATAATCTCGTTGCGGCATTCCACCCGCACCCCAATATCCACCACTCCAACTTCGGTCCGGATATGGTGACGTTCACATTTCCTGAGCAGCCAGTCGGAACCTTCTCTGCCCACGGTAACCACCACCTTACCCGCATCGAACTGCTGATCGCCGGCTATCACCCCGGAGATATTCCCGTTTTCGAATACAAAATCGGTGACGGGCTTGAGAAACAATACCCCGACTCCCGAGGCCGCAAGAAAATCGAAAAGCGACATATAGAGCTTCTGTGTTTTCTCGGTTCCCAGGTGGCGAACGGGGCAATGTACCAACCGCAGATTGGCCTCAATGGCCTTTTTCTGTATTTCGCGCATGGCCGATGTAATTTCGCCGCCGTGAATGTGGGGGTCGCCACCGAATTTCAGGTAAATCTTATCGGTATAATCAATCAATTCGCTTGCGGCTTCTACCCCAATATAGTCGGAGATGGTGCCGCCCACCTCGTGCGACAGCGACAGCTTGCCATCGGAATAAGCCCCGGCTCCTGCCCATCCGGTGGTAATATTGCAGGGCTTGCAGTGCACACAAATCCCTCCATTGGTGTGTTTCGGGCAGTGACGCTTGTATATGCTTTTGCCCTTTTCTATAATCAGGATACTGATACCGGGCTTGTTCTTAATTAATTCGTAGGCCGTAAATATCCCGGCAGGGCCTGCGCCAACTATAATCACATCGTAAAACTTATTCATGAGTAATGCTCTAAACAGGCCGAAAATTAGCAAAAAACGGAACATCCGGGAAATGCAGCATATGACTTATATGATAAATTTTTGCTTGGTATTTATGGAGAAATAACAAAAAGTGAAAGTTCTTCCTGGCAGGAGACCAAACCACAGTGGGCAATTGCATATAGTTCCGTTCGTTGTACCGCAAGCAAAAAGTCATTCTGATAACAGATTTTAACGAGATAAAATCAATTATTTGCTTATTTTTAACAACTTTAATACATAAACGATATAGACGACCATGAAACCATTATCAAACTTTATTATTGTACTTTTCATTACAGCTGGAATCTGTTTTACGGCTTGTAGCCCAAAGGCAAACAGCCATCAGGAGCCAGTTGTGAAAACCACTTCGGGCGAGGTATCCGGAAGTTATAACGAAAGTATATTTGCGTTTAAGGGGATTCCCTACGCCAGTGCCGAACGGTTTATGCCACCACAGGACCCACCTGCATGGAAGGTAGTTCTTGAATGTACGCAGTTTGGGCCGGTAGCGCGGCAAGTAGTGCCCTGGTATCCTGATTCCGTTCAGAATGAAAAAGAGCTTTTCACTGTAAATGTGTGGACACAGGGTATTAAGGATGGAAAAAAGCGCCCGGTTATTCTCTGGTTGCATGGCGGTGGATTTCATGTTGGCGCCAGCAACGATCCCATGACTT
>CAYGIQ010000265.1:0-2171 GCA_964349885.1 uncultured Prolixibacteraceae bacterium
AACAGATGCAGGCATTGTCGAATCTTGGATTATTGAGCCGGTTTGTGGGAATGCTCACCGATTCGCGCAGCTTCCTTTCCTATGTTCGTCACGAATATTTCAGGCGAACGCTCTGTAATATGCTGGGCAACGATGTCGTAAATGGTGAAGTTCCCCACGATATGGAACTGCTTGGCTCCATGGTTGAAAATATTTGTTTCCACAATGCTGAAAACTACTTTAATTTTCCTCAGTTATAGGCCGTTTTTCCCATTTTTTTCATGGTCATAAAGCTTATCTTTCTATCTTTGCAATCGATTGCATAAAGTAATAAATCAATAATCGTAAATTTAAAATAATGAAAAAGGTCGTTGCTTTCGGAGAGATCATGTTGCGGTTGGCTACCCCCGGGTTTTTAAGGTTCGGGCAATCTGAAACGTTGACAGCAACTTTTGGAGGAGGAGAGGCCAATGTTGCAGTATCATTGGCAAATTATGGGATTCCGGTCGATTTTGTTACCCGTTTACCAAAAAATGATCTGGGAACAGCATGTACTATGGAGCTTCGGAAATTTGGTGTAGGAGTTGAAAATATTGTTTATGGAGGAGAGCGAATCGGAATTTATTTTCTCGAAACCGGGGCAGTAAGCCGAGGTAGCAAAGTGATATACGACAGGGCACATTCATCGGTGTCCGAAATCCAACCAGGTATGATAGACTGGGATAAAGTACTCGATGGCGCTATATGGTTCCATTGGACCGGAATTACCCCGGCTATTTCGCAAAGTGCTGCCGATGTATGCCTCGAAGCTATTACGAAAACCAACTCGAAAGGCATTACCGTTTCGTGCGACCTGAACTACCGCAAGAACCTTTGGCAATATGGCAAAAAAGCTTCCGAGATAATGCCCTCTTTGGTAGCTGGCACCGATATTATTCTTGGAAATGAAGAAGATGCAGCCATGGTTCTCGGCATCCATCCCGAAGGGGTTGATGTAACATCAGGTCATGTTGAAGCAGCAGCTTACGAATCGGTATCCAAACAGATTATGGCGCTTTATCCGCGTTGCAAAAAGGTTATTACCACACTTCGCGGCTCCATAAGTGCCAATCACAACAGTTGGTCGGGCGTATTATGGGACGGCTCTGAACTTTTCGAAGCGCCGACTTACCAGATTACCCATATTGTTGACAGGGTAGGCGGGGGGGACTCCTTTATGGGCGGACTTATTTATGGTTTGCTTACCTGGCCCGATGATGACCAGAAAGCGTTGACCTTTGCCGTAGCTGCATCCTGCCTGAAACACACCATTTACGGTGACTTCAACCGGATTACCGTTGACGAAGTGAAAAAACTGATGGGTGGCGATGCCTCTGGCAGGGTAGCAAGATAGAAAGCTTTCCCAACCCTTCCAGAGGAGAGGCTTTATATATAGTTACTTTATTGAAAATAACTGAGAACTGTAAACTCTGAACTTTAAACTTTAAACTGTTTTGTTATGGCTCGTTTTACCAGAATTGAAGTTGCCCTTAAAATGAAGGAAACCGGAATAGTCCCGGTGTTTTACAGCGGCGATGCAACGTTGTGCAAACATGTGATTAAAGCCTGCTACGAAGGAGGTATCCGTGTGTTTGAATTTACCAATCGCGGCGACTTTGCTTCGCTGGTTTTTGCCGAAGTGAATAAATGGGCTGCTGCGGAGTGTCCCGAAATGATTATGGGTGTTGGTTCTGTTATCGATGCCGGAACAACTTCGATGTATATTGCACTTGGTGCAAATTTTATTGTTTCGCCGATGATAGACGAAGGTATGGCCAGTGTGTGCAACAAGCGTAAAGTATCATGGAGCCCAGGTTGTGGTTCGGTTACCGAAATATGCCGTGCCCACGAATTGGGCGCCGAAGTGGTAAAAATATTCCCTGGCCAGCAGGTAGGGGGCCCCGAATTTGTGAAAGCCGTTCTTGGGCCTATGCCGTGGAGCAGTATTATGCCAACAGGTGGCGTATCGCCCGACGAAGAGAACCTTACAAGTTGGTTTAAGGCTGGTGTCCATTGTGTAGGTATGGGCTCACAACTTTTTCCTGCCGAAGTATTGAAAAACGGCGATTTTGGTTATATTTCGCAAAAATGCAGGCAGGCTTTGTCGATCGTGCAACAAATCAGAAATTAAAATTCAATCCTGATGAAATATA
>CAYGIQ010000266.1:0-2158 GCA_964349885.1 uncultured Prolixibacteraceae bacterium
GGAAAATACTCCTTGAATCCGGGGGGAATAGAGGAAAAGGAATGAAAATACTTTGCGGAGGAGAAGCCTACCCCCGCAGCCTTGCAGACCAGATCCTTTCAACCGGAGCCCGCCTCTTTAACATGTACGGTCCAACCGAAACGACCATCTGGTCTTCAGTCGGAGAAATCACCCCGCAAAGCGGTCCTATCAGACTGGGAGAGCCGATTGACAACACCTGGTTTGTCATCCTTGACCCAAAGGGCTCTCCACTGCCCTGTGGAATCGCCGGGGAACTGTGTATCGGAGGGAAAGGGGTTGCAAGAGGATACCATAACAACCCCACACTCACCTCTCAGAAATTCGTTTCGTCACCCGAAGAGATCGCACAATTGGGGATTTTGTACCATACAGGAGATCTTGTCTGCCTGCATAGTGACGGAACATATGAGTTTCTGGGCAGAATCGACCATCAGGTAAAGGTCCGGGGGTTTAGAATCGAGCTGGAGGAGATTGAAACGGTTCTGCGCAGACATGAATCGGTAGCAGATACAGTGGTGTGGACTCCAGAGGATTCTTCAGGTGAAAAGCGTTTAGTAGCATATATCAAGAGTTCCCGATCAGATGCATCATTCACTTCAGAACTCAAAGAACTCCTGGGTAGCTCACTTCCAGCCTACATGATGCCTGAATTCTTTGTACGAATCGATTCCTTTCCCCTGACACCGAATAACAAGGTTGACCGCAAGGCTCTTTTATTCCCCCAATCCCCTCTTCCCATGCAAACCGCAGCACAAGTTCTACCGCGAAATGAAATAGAACTGAAGTTATCAGAAATCTGGAAAAAAATTCTGGGACTTTCAACTATTTCCATGGATGACGATTACTTTTCAATCGGCGGAAATTCAATACTAGCCACCAGACTGTTTTCTCACATCGAAAAGACACTGGTTGTACGACTGCCTCTGGCACTGCTTTACGAGGCACCTACGATTTCACTCATGGCTAAACATCTTGCAAACAACGCCACCAATCGGCCCTTTAGTCTCATTGTACCAATACGCCCCACCGGAACCAAACCACCATTATTCCTGATTCATGGTGCCGGCGGTAACATTCTCCTCTATAGAGATCTGGTAGGCCATCTTGGGGAAGACCAGCCGGTTTTCGGCATCCAATCAAGAGGTCTTGATGGTAAAAGTACACCACTACACAGTATCGAAGAGATGGCACGACTTTACAGTACAGAGATTATCCGCACGTATCCTTCCGGACCCTATCTCTTAAGCGGCTACTGTATGGGAGGATCTATTGCCTTTGAAACTGCCCGCCAACTATCATCCCTGGGTAAAACAGTCACTATGGTTGCCCTGCTTGACACCACTGCACAATGGATCGATTTCTCAACATCGGCAAAGGTTTTTTACATTTACGAGAATTCCCTTTTCCACATAAAAAACATACTCAAAGCCGATATGCACGGGAAATACCGGTTTATCAGAGATAGAAGCAGCGAAGGTGCTCGCCGTGTAAAAGGAAAGTTTGCCAAATTCATCAAACATGCATTTGGATTAAAACGCAGCGACACAATCATTGATTCTATAAATGAGCTTAACGACAATGCCGCACGTCTATATATTCCGGGCCCCTATAAAGGACGCATCACTCTGTTCCGACCCGTTACCAACTTCCGCCTGCTCAAAGATCCTCTTTTGGGATGGGGACACTTTGAGACTGGGGGTGTTGATGTTGTAACGCTCTCGGCTTATCCAAAAGGTATTTTAGTTGAGCCTTATGCAAAAGAGCTTGCTGAAAAGCTAAAGGTATGTATCAGTTCGTCTCTTGAAGAAAAGAGGGAGAAAACCGTTGAGGACGACGAATTGGAAGGTGCGTATCTCTAAACGTATGCATGTTCTTCAGTTAAATATATGATGGACAAAACTGAATGTGCATAGTACAGTATCATAATACTGACTCGTTCTGTGAGCTAACGGCTGTGTATCCTTATTCGTTATCAGTATCGTTGTCGGTTTCAAAAAAAGATGAAGAAAAAACGATATCGACAACGACTACGTCTACGATAGGAAGGGAGAGGACGGGGTGCTATAACGTTGCCCACCTGTAGTAGAACTCCCATTTTACCATTAACTCAGAAGCAAATTTTTCTCAGTATAAAAAT
>CAYGIQ010000267.1:0-2142 GCA_964349885.1 uncultured Prolixibacteraceae bacterium
CTCCAGAACTTGAGCGGCAGCTTCACCGTTGCCCGACAATAGGTATCCCGAAAGCTCCACCAGACTGTTGGTGGTACCCGACATGGCCGATAAAACCACCAATTTGGCTTCACCATCGGTAATAATTTGCATAACCATACGCATGTTTTCGGGAGAACCGACGGAGGTTCCTCCAAATTTCAGAACTTTCATGTAATAATTATTTTGTTTTTGGTTTTGAAATCATTTTGCCCAATCCAGCCCGATTTTGCATACATCGATTTAATTCTAACGTTATCAATGCAACAACAAAAGCATTGATAATGCAAAAAGAGTTTTGTCTAACGTTGTGAAAAAGTAAATCTTCCGCTTCTCAGAGCTGCTAAAATCTGACAAAGGGCAAAGATGAAAAAAAATCAAGTTGAATAATAAAAATAGCCCACCAACTTAAGAAATTACACAAAATGTATGGATTTTTTAAGATTTCGACACATTTTGCTCAGAAGCGGCCAAATATTGAGTGATTTTTGGAGTTAAACCAAATTATAGAATAGATGTGAAACCCCGGGCGGTTGGTGAACAGCTTACGTTCCATATACAGCACCGGGTCACCGGACCTGACCTGAATCAATGATGCAATTTCTGCGGGAGCAATAAGCGCCTTTAACCGCTGTTCACCGCCTGTAACCTGAATCTGATAATGGGTACGCAAGGTCTCGAAGAGCGACTTATTCTCCAGTGATCTGTTTGTAAATCTGGGAAGATTAATATTGGGCAGGTAGTTAATGTCGTAAAATACCGGTTTGTGGTCCACTTTGCGCAGCCGTTCGAGATAGACCGACCCCGACTCAAGTTCAACGGTAGTAAGTTCAAAGGGAAAATCCTCCTTCCAAGGCTGAACAATCGGTTTCTGAAGTACCTCCGTCTGCAAATACTTGTTGCCAATGGCAGAGGTTGTTCCATCAATAGAGAGAATTCCAATGTTGAGCGGTGGTTTGCGCACCAAACTACCCTTACCCTGTCGCTTTTCAATTAAACCGTCGCGCACCAGATGCTCCAACGCCTGCCGCACGGTAGGCCTAGTAAGCCCATGTAAAGCACACAGCTCGTTTTCGGAAGGCAGTAAACTCCCCTCTTCATATAAGCCCATAAGAATATGCTTACGCAGAATTTCGTACAGCTTTTTGTATTGTGGCATAGACAACATGCTCCAAAGTTAAACTTTTTTCAAATCCAACGCTATCAACTTGTATAGACAAGTAAAAAACATTACCTTTAACCAGTTATTTTTCAAACAACTATTTTACAATTATTTACATAAATTAAAGTCTTCATAATTGTACCCATAAGTTAAACCAACAGCCATGGCAACACCCATTATTATGCCCCGGCAGGGGCAGTCGGTCGAAAGCTGCATTCTTGGTACCTGGCACAAAAAAGCAGGTGAAGCAGTGAAGGAAGGCGATCTTCTTTTTTCGTACGAAACAGACAAGGCTGCTTTTGAAGAAGAGGCCAAGGTCGGTGGCACATTGCTGGCAACCTATTATGCCGAGGGGGATGAGGTACCCGTACTTTCGGTGCTTGGCGTAATCGGTGAACCGGGCGAATCGGTCGATTCTGTGCGGAACGAAAACCCCCAACCGGAAAAAGAACAGTTGTTGCACGACCAACCTATAGCTCCTGCAGTAGTTACTGCTGCTCAGCCCCACGACAGGGTAAAAATTTCGCCCTTGGCTCGCAATATGGCAAAGAACAGGGGGATTGATGCATCACTCATCACTGGCAGTGGTCCGGGAGGACGCATTATTGCCCGCGATGTATCTGCCATTGCATCTGACACTCCTGGTCCAACAGCAAACGTTGTGGCGTCATCAGCAGCAATGAGCAGCTCCCAAGAGTATGAGCTCAAACCCTTATCCAATATGCGACGTCTCATTGCCCAAGCTATGCATAAGTCGTTGCAAAACTCAGCACAACTTACGCACCACACAAGTGCTGATGCCCGTTCCCTATTGGCTGGTCGCAAAAAATTTAAAGACGCTTTCGAGAAAGGCGAAATGGCCGAAAACATTACCATTAACGATATGGTTTGCTTTGCTGCAATATTGGCTCTGAAGCAATTCCCATCAGTCAACAGCCATTTCACCGGCGACGCCATCCGGC
>CAYGIQ010000268.1:0-2129 GCA_964349885.1 uncultured Prolixibacteraceae bacterium
AAGCATACTTTAACCTTTAACCTTTCTACTTTAACCTTTAACCTTTTGCATATCAGCCTTATGGCAATTTTAAGATGGCGTAGGATCAATTCCGATAACCGGTGGCACTTCAGGAATTCCTGGCACCGGGCCAAACTGGTAGGTTTTGGGTCCCAGATATAGATCGGAATTCATCATTTCTTCCCAGGTAACGTCCTTCCCGGTGTAGGCCGACATTCGTCCCATTATGGCCACCAGGGTAGAATTTACATGCGCTTCGGCATCGTTGATTATATTTCCGGTGCGTATAGCTGTAATAAAATTTACAAGTTCCTGCTCAAACGGATTTTTAATTTTCCAGACCGGATCGGCAGCCGGGTCTTCTTCTATCTGATAGGGGTATTCCCAGACTGTATTCCCCTGGAGGTCGGCAATAAGTCCTTTTGCGTTGGCAAAACCTTTGGTTCCGGTAATGTGTTGCTTGGTCAGGTTGCTGCAACCGCTGATCTGGCGTGCCGCACAATGGGTGTGCATACCGTTTTCGTAGAGATATTCGATGCTGAAAAAATCGTACTGGTCACCGGTAATGCGCCGCTGGCGTCCTCCCCAACCAATGGCTTTAACCGGCATTTTCCCCACAAACCAGTTCATTACATCAATCTCGTGAATAAACTGTTCTACTATATGGTCGCCCGATAGCCAGCAGAAGTTAGCCCAGTTGCGCAGCATATACTCCATATCGGTCCATTTTGGGTTGCGGTTACGGTACCAAAGCGAACCACCGTTACGTATGATGTTGGCTCCGGTAATCTCACCAATTGCGCCATTAACAACCCTGCGCTGTGTCTCCATAAAGTCTTTCTGAAACCTGCGGATGGTGCCGCTCACAATGCAAAGCCCCATCTGTTCGGCTCGTTTTGCAGAAACCAAAACAGAGCGTGCCCCCACCGGATCGACGGCACAGGGTTTTTCAATGAAAACATGTTTACGGGCACTTACGGCTGCTTCGAGATGAGCAGGCCTGAAATGCGGCGGTGTACACAAAAGTATTACATCAACACCGGCATCGATAACCTTTTCGTAGTTATCAAACCCTACAAAACATTTTACGTCGTCGATTTCAATGTTGCGTTCGGTTTTAAGTTCGGCCCGGCACTGGTCAATTTTATCCTGAAAAACATCGCCCAAAGCCACAATTTCGAGGTTCGGCCCGGCATCTACAAAATTGATGGCAGCTCCTGTTCCCCGACCACCACAACCTATCAATCCTGCTCGTAAAGGCCTGCCGTCGGGTGCCTGGTCAAACAATTCAGGCAGCTGTACTTCAACTGATTTTGGTTTCGTGCTGCATGATGTAAACAGGGAAGTAGCGCTCAATACGCCCATAGTTCCGAGAGTGCCGTTGGAGATAAATTTTCGTCTGCTGAATTGATCGCTGTTAGCCATTGGTTTTTGATTTTTGAATGTTCTAAAAATAGTGATTTTTTGAATACCTACGAAACGGTTTCGAATCCTTTATCTGGTATTCGGAATTTGGAGAAATGGGTTATATTCAATTAATTTCTTCAGGTTTATGAAGTCGAACCAGAGCTTTCTGAAAATTTGGTGGAAGAATTGGAATCGCGTTACTTAGAAGCATTAAAGAATCCGGAAGAGGGGAAAAACTAATAGACCTCATCATGGTTACCAATATCAACAAAAACAGCCTTTTGGGGTTTATTTTTTGTAAAATAAAAGACAACCCTAAAATCAAAATCCACATAAAAACTCCACAAACCTTTTAGCTTACCCGAAAGTTTATGGGTTTTCAATCTTGGATTAAACGGGCTTTCAATAAACAATTCTAACTTATACCAAAATTCTCTCTCATAAACAGGATTTTTAGTTCTTTTCCTGAATGCTTTTTTGAATGAATCACTAAAGGTAACTTCCATCAGAGCATCTGCTTTAGTTCATTTATGTCTGGGGAGAATTTAAGTTTTCCTGACTCCTCTTCAGCCCTTGATAATAAATAATTGGAAGCTATTTCATTTCTTCTTGATTCAGCAATATTGTGCTCTAATAGATTTTTTAATTCCAATTTTTCATCGAGTGGCAAACTGTAAATTCTATCAACGATATCATTAAATCGCAAGGCAATTGTTTTCATA
>CAYGIQ010000269.1:0-2081 GCA_964349885.1 uncultured Prolixibacteraceae bacterium
GTAATTAACCGCAGAGGTGATGTAACGGCCAAAAATACCGTATCGGACCACACCTCCATTGAGCAGGAATATGGCAACTCGGTTTATTCAGCGGTATTGTATGCCGAGTACAACGACAGAAAAATCAATATTCTCGACACCCCGGGCATGGACGATCTGAACGGATTTGTTACCTCTTCGCTCGAGGTGGCCGATTTGGGTCTGATTTTGATCAACGCCATCAACGGGATCGAAGCAGGAACTGAAGGTGCCGGAAGGCAAGCCGATGAGCATCACAAACCCCTTGTGTTTGTTTTCAATCAACTCGATCATGAAAATGCCAATTATGATCAGGCACTCGACCAGTGCCGTGCAAGTTTTGGCAACAAAGTTACCGTGGTGCAATACCCGGTAGAAACCGGACCCGGATTCAATGCCTTTGTAGATGTGCTCATGATGAAGCTCTATCGTTATGGCAAGGATGGCGGGCAACCCGAGATTTTGGAGATTCCAGATTCTGAAAAAGAAAAAGCTTCAGAACTGCAGAATGCACTAATCGAAATGGCAGCCGAGAATGAGGAGTCGCTCATGGAGCTATATTTCGAAAAAGGATCTCTTTCCGAAGACGAAATTCGCAAGGGAATGAAGATCGGAATGATTCAGCGCGATCTATACCCAGTATTCTGTGTCTGTGCCAAGAAAAACATCGGAGTAGGCAGGCTCATGCAATTCATCACCAATGTTGGCCCAAATCCTGCCGATATGCCTCAACGCGAAGTGGTTGCAGGCAAAAAACCCGCTATAAGCGAAACCGAACCCGCCAGCTTGTTTGTATTTAAAACTGCCGTTGAACCGCATGTTGGCGAAATCACCTACTTCAAGCTTCAATCTGGCAAGATTAACGAAGGCATCGATCTTACCAACACCAAAAACGGAGCCAAGGAGCGAATCTCCCAGATCTTTGTTTCAGCAGGTAAAAACAGGGTTAAAGTAACCGAAATGGTAGCAGGTGACATTGGCTGTACGGTAAAACTAAAGGAGACCCGCCAGGGGCAAACCCTCTCTACCAAGGAGGCCGGATTGCAATATGGCCCCATGAAATTCCAAACTCCCCGCCACCGGGTTGCCGTGAAAGCAGCCAACGAAACGGACGACGAGAAGGTGGGTGAAGTAATCAACCGGATCAGATTCGAAGACCCGACGTTTGTAGTTGAACACTCTAAGGAGCTTCGCCAGCTGATAGTGCACAATCAGGGCGAATACCATATCAACATACTCAAATGGCATTTCGACCATGTGCACAAAATCGATATTGAATTTAAAGAACCCCGCATACCCTATCGCGAAACCATCACCAAGTCGGCACAATCCGATTACCGCCACAAGAAGCAGTCGGGTGGCGCCGGGCAATTTGGCGAAGTACACATGATTATTGAACCCTACGAAGAGGGAGTTGCCCCAAAAGGACTCTTTTTACTCGATGGCAAGGAATATAAACTATCGGTTCGTGACGTGCAAGAACACGTCCTGCCTTGGGGAGGTAAACTGCTCTACGTTAGCTGTGTTGTCGGTGGATCCATCGATTCGAGGTTCATGCCTGCCATCTTAAAAGGTTTGATGGAAAAGATGGAGCAGGGACCGCTTACCGGTTCTTATGCCCGCGACATCATTGTATATGTGTACGATGGCAAGATGCACCCGGTCGACAGCAACGAGATCTCATTCAAACTGGCTGGACGCAACGCTTTTAGTGCTGCATTTAAAAAGTCAGGACCCAAAATTCTGGAGCCTATATACGATCTTGAAGTATGGGTCCCCTCAGAGCGCATGGGTGACGTTATGAGCGATCTGCAGGGCCGGCGCGCCTTAATTATGGGTATGGGATCCGAAAAAGGATTTGAGAAGATCTCTGCCAAGGTACCGCTTAAAGAGATGGATAAATACGCTACCGCGCTCAGTTCCGTTACAGGAGGCCGCGGCTTATTTAAAATGACCTACAGCTCATACGAGAAAGTACCTGCCGATGTGCAAGAGGATCTGCTCAAAGCATACGAAGCAGAGCAAGACGAAGAATAATACCGCATCGAAAATACAAAATGCCT
>CAYGIQ010000270.1:0-2078 GCA_964349885.1 uncultured Prolixibacteraceae bacterium
CCTATGTTCTTCTGCCACTGATGATTTTCTCGGCCAGAATCTTAGATGTTTCCATTGGCACCATGCGCATAGTTATGGTGGCCAAGGGGCAAAAATTCTGGGCACCTGTGCTGGGGTTTTTCGAGGTTCTGATTTGGATTATTACCATGACCAAGGTTATCCAGAATCTCGACAACTGGATGGCCTATGTAGGTTATTCAGGTGGGTTCGCAATCGGAAACTGGGTAGGCTTGATCCTTGAGGAAAAGTTGGCCATGGGTATTATCAAAATTCAGATCATTACCCGAAAGGAGGCTACCCAATTGATTTCGGCACTTAAAGACGCAGGTTACGGCATTACCCACCACGATGCCCATGGTGCCAATGGCATCGTCAGTATTATCCACACCATCGTAAAACGCAACGATTTGCACAAAGTAGAGGCGATTATCCGAACCTATAATCCGAAAGCTTTCTACTCTACCGAAGACATTAAATTTGTAAGTCAAGGCGTTTTCCCCATCAATAAGGTACGGCGATGGCGAAAAGGAAAGTAAGCCATTGAACTTTGGTAAAGAAGATCTTGTCGTCGACTTTACCTTTCAACGTTCAACGACTCGTAAACAAAAAAGTGTCACAGGCGTTGCAGCCCCCTTCAAAATAGATCCTGAAACAATATTGAAAAAGTATTGTTTGAATATTCGAAAAATGCTCAATGTTTGAGCTTTTCAATAAAAATGGACTTTTGAAGGTTGTGGTATGAAGAATTTTCTAATCATTGGAATAGGGTCAGCCATTGGGCAAAAAATTGCCGATGGTTTGCTTGGCGATGATCATTCGGTCTATGCAACGGCGCGTGTAGCACCTGCGATTGGGAATAAAATTCATTTACTTGAAGTAGACCCTTTTAAGGGTGAGCTTAACAGCAGTTTTCTGCCCGAGCAACTCGATGGAATGGTGTACCTTCCGGGCACAATCAATCTTAAACCCTTTAGGGCTTTGAAACAGGAAGACTTCCAGCATGATTTGGAGGTAAACTTCCTTGGTGCAGTCCGTACCCTTCAATGGGCGCTTCCGAGGTTGAAAGAAGGCAGCAGCGTTGTTCTTTTCTCAACCGTAGCGGTTGCTCGGGGTATGGCTTTTCACGCATCGATTGCTGCTGCCAAAGGGGCGGTAGAAGGTTTTGGCAAAGCACTTGCAGCTGAGCTCGCGCCAAAAATCAGGGTGAACATAGTCGCACCTTCGCTTACCAGCACTCCGCTGGCCGAAAGACTGCTCAACAGCGATGCAAAGATTCAGGCATCGGCCGAGCGCCATCCGCTCAAAAAGATAGGCACACCCGACGACATTGCAGCCACAGCCTTATTTCTACTTTCTGACGCCTCGAAATGGATCACCGGTCAGGTGCTTCATGTTGACGGTGGTCTTTCGGTAATTTAATCGAACCTAAAACTGGCAACATTGAAAAATCTTTTGAGAACAATTCCATTTCTACTGATATTGCTCTATCCTGCGGTGGCCAATGCCCAAACGGCCGAAGCTTTTTATCATCGTTCGGTTCAAACCAACCACACGGCCATGTGGATTCTAGGAAGTTGGGCCATTGGCAATATGTTGGTTGGAGGAGTCCAGATGGGCAGGACAGCAGGTAGTCACCACTACCTGCATCAGATGAATCTTATGTGGAACAGTGTAAACCTTGGCATAGCAGCCTACGGATTGATTGCTGGGCCACCCCCCTTTACTGAGGCCGTCGAAACATTGGTGTCACAACATATGAAATCTGAACGGCTGTACATTATCAATTCAGGACTCGATCTGATATATATGGGCGCAGGTGGCTATTTGTTGCATCGGTCGAAAAAAGCGGTCGAAAAAAGCGACCTTCTCAAAGGATATGGCCAATCGCTCTTGCTGCAAGGTGGTTTTTTGCTCATCTTCGACACTGCACTATGGGCACTGCAGCGGAATACGAGACTTAACTTTCTCAATCAAATTTCAACTGCCAGCATACCCGAAATATCAGGATTAGGATTGGTGTACAGTTTTTAGTGCCCTGACGATATATCAAGGGCATCCACTCCAATGAGGTCATAATC
>CAYGIQ010000271.1:0-2058 GCA_964349885.1 uncultured Prolixibacteraceae bacterium
AGTCATTGTTTATAGAACCATAAAGGTCGGGAATACGGCTTCCCATAATCTCTTTTGAGGCAGTAGCCTTATTGGGATCGGTTGATAAATAGTATTCTTTGTTCCCATCATCATCGGTATCGAAAACACTATAAATCATAGCCCCGGTTGCAGGATCTACACCGGCAGATTTCGACAGATAAAACGAGTTGAGCTCTTCACCTTCTTTAATAATGTAGTTTCCTGAAATAATTTCGGGTTTGTCGGCAAGCTTAAGCACTTTATTTTTAATGGTAGCTCCCATTAGAGTAAGGTTCCAGTTGAAATTGCGGGTATTTACAACACTGCCGCTTAATGTCCCTTCGAAACCCTGATTTCTCATGCTTCCGATATTTTTAAGATAGCTGTCGAAACCCAATGAGGAGGCGATAGGATATTCAAGCAGCATATCTTCGGTTACCCGATTGTAGTATTCAAGTCCGAAATTTATCCTGTTGAACAACCTTGCCTCAATCCCGGTATTGAAGTTTTTGTTAAGCTCCCATTTTAAAGCAGTGTTTTCAAGCGATGAAACTGCCGCTCCGCTCATGTTCGCATTGGGCCATCCTAAGTCATAAAATGCCTGCCATGCGTAAAAACTGCCTACTGCATCGTTTCCCTGTACGCCATAACTGGCTTTTAACGAAAGGTTATCTAACCAGGAAGCTCCGTCCATAAAGTTTTCTTCGCTGATTCTCCAGTTTCCGCCTACCGACCAGAATTCGCCCCAGCGGTGATTTTCGTTAAATCTTGACGAACCGTCGGTACGATAACTTACAGAGAAATAATATTTGTCGCTGAAATTGTAGTTGAGGCGCGAAAGGAGAGATTCTATAGCGTAATTATTTTCATACGAGCTTGCTCCTGTAATTGAGGTAGCCGCATCTAACTCGTATAACCCGCCAAATGGGAAACCTGTTTTTGTGGCAGAGAGATAATTGAATTTGTAGGCATAAAATTCGTGACCGCCCAAAAGATCGATGGTGTGTCTGCCGAATTTTTTATTCCAGGTAAGAAGTTGGTTGAAAGTAAAGCTTAAAGTACGGCCATTTGTTTTGGCAATCATCCCTTTGGTGTTGGCTGAATTTCCAAAATTGGGGTTGTAATATGTAAACCCATTGGAATTAACAAAATCAAAACCTAAATTGAGTGACAGTTTCAAGCCTTGCAGGATGCCAGTTTCGGTATCGCCAAAGTTTACATAAGTCCTTCCGCTGATATTATCGCTGGTAGTACCATATTTGTCTTCGAACAAGGTAGCAACACTGTTGAAATTGGCCGAAGCCCCCGACGGACGGCTTGCGCCATAATCGAAAACAGGTTTTCCAACTGCGTCGAGAATGGTATTTCCGTCAGCATCTTTTTCGTAAATCGGGAAGATAGGGCCCATAAGCTGGTTGGTGTAAAATACGTTGGAGTATGCCGATGTCCCGGTTGCCGAAGTATTGCTTGTACTCAATGCAAAATTGGAACTCAGGCCTGCTTCAAACCAATCAGAACTTTTGGTTTCTACATTTACACGGCCGGTAAACCTTTCGAAACTTGTTGTTTGCAATAAACCTTCTTCGTTCAGGTACCCGAGCGAGAACAGGTATTTCGAATTGTCTTTGGTACCTGCTGCACTAAATATATATTCCTGGCGGAGTGGGTTTTCTGCAGTTACTTCATCGAGCCAGTCTTCCTGATAGCGCAGTGCGGCATCGCTGCGCACTTTTCCGGTAGCAGGGTCAATCAACTCGGTTATCGGGTAATTAAATGGGTTATACTTCTGGTTGTCGCCAAAAATCCTTCTTGCGCCGGTGCCCATTGCCTGAAGGGCCGCTGCTCCCGCAATTTCGGGGCTAAGGCCATTATTGATAATCTCGTGGTTTTTGTACGACTGGTAGATGGTTTCAATAAATGCGGCCTCGCCCATGGTTTCATAACGTGGAATAGCCCTTGAAGCAATACCCCAGTTGGCTTTCAAATTAAACTGGGTTTTCGCGCTTTCACCTTTTTTAGTAGTAATCATAATAACTCCATTTGCGCCCCGTGCGCCAT
>CAYGIQ010000272.1:0-2038 GCA_964349885.1 uncultured Prolixibacteraceae bacterium
TCACAAGATTATCAATCAATTATAATCATAAATTTGACAGAGAGATACCCACATGAAGTCGATAAATAAAGTTTTAGTTGCCAACCGCGGGGAGATTGCCATTAGGGTGATGCGAACTTGCCGGGAAATGGAGATTGCCACAGTCGCGGTTTACTCCGAAGCCGATCGCACTGCACTGCATGTTCGTTATGCCCATGAGGCCTATTGCATTGGAGCTGCCCCATCGGCACAAAGTTACCTCAATATCGACGCAATAATAGACGCTGCCAAGCAAAGCAAGGCCGATGCCATTCATCCCGGTTATGGTTTTCTATCTGAAAATCCTGCCTTTGCCCGAAGGTGTGCTCAGGAGGGTATAATTTTCATTGGACCAACCGCCGACGTGATGCTTACCATGGGCGATAAAATAAAGGCTCGTGAGGCCATGATGGCTGCAGGTATTCCAGTAGTTCCGGGCACCAAAGGAAGCATCTCCGATCATGCTGAAGCACTGAAACTTATCAAAGAGATTGGACTGCCCGTAATGATAAAAGCCGCTGCTGGTGGCGGAGGTAAAGGTATGCGCCTTGTGCACAATGAAGCCGACATAGAAAGCTCGCTCAATGCTGCCCGCTCGGAGGCGATGGCTTCTTTCGGCGATGATGCCGTGTATATTGAGAAATACATTTCGTCGCCACACCATATCGAATTTCAAATTCTGATGGATGAGCATGGAAATGCAGTACATCTATTCGAGCGGGAATGTTCGGTACAGCGCCGTCATCAAAAAATGATCGAGGAGACGCCATCGCCTTTGATGACCCCTGAATTAAGGAAAAAGATGGGAGATACAGCAGTGGCTGCTGCCAAAGCGGTAAACTATTTGGGCGCAGGTACCATTGAATTTTTGGCAGACGATTCGCTGAATTACTATTTTCTAGAAATGAACACCCGATTGCAGGTAGAACACCCCATTACCGAACGTACCACAGGAGTTGACCTGGTAAAACAGCAGATCAACATTGCAAAGGGTTTACCTTTGCCTTTCGGCCAGAACGATCTTGTGCAGAGGGGGCATGCAATTGAATGCCGTATCAACGCAGAAGATCCCGACAATAATTTTATGCCAGCGCCCGGAAAAGTACACAAAATCAAAGAGCCCAGTGGTTTGGGAATCCGGATCGACGGTTACGTTTATGAAGGGTATGAGATTCCCATCTATTACGACTCAATGATTTCCAAACTTATTGTATGGGGTAAAACACGTGAAATTGCGATTCAACGGATGCGCAGAGCCCTCTATGAATATAAAATCACCGGGGTTAAAACCTCCATCAAATTTCTGGAGAAAATCATGTATACCAGCGATTTTGTGCAGGGCAAATACAATACCCATTTTATAGAAAATAACAGGGAGGAGCTGCTAAAGGAGACTGAAACCACCCAGGATTCGGAAGACATGGCAATCATTGCTGCGTTTATTGACTATTCGGAGAAGATTTCTCAGGTCCAATCTCCAAAATCGGAACAGCCCAATCAAAGCCGCTGGAAAAAATCACCTCACATTCTACATTTTTAATTTGCATTTATGGCCATTGAAATTAAACTCAATAACCGATACGCAAAAGTCGAATTGCTTGAGCAGAACAACAATATGCTCAAGATTAAAGTCGACGAAATTATCTACAACATCGACCTGATGCATACCGACAACGGCACCTTTTCAATAATTGAAAACAACCGTAGTCACGACATCGAGCTGGTTCAGCTGGATCAACCCAAAAAATATCTGGTCTACACGCTACACAAAACCTTTGAAGCCGAAATTATAGATGCCGAATCGCGCTATCTTTTAGATCGGACCGGGGGATCTCTGGAGTCGGGTGAAAAGAACATCTCCTCCCCTATGCCCGGTAAAGTAGTCAAGGTCTTGGTTGGCGAAGGAGCTCAGGTTGAGAAAGGTCAGACACTAATTATACTCTCGGCCATGAAAATGGAGAGTGAATACAAATCGGCTGTCGATGGAACCATTGCCAAAGTGCATGTGGCCGACGGAGAC
>CAYGIQ010000273.1:0-1995 GCA_964349885.1 uncultured Prolixibacteraceae bacterium
TATTTTGTTTAAACTCTCCGCTCCTTCCTGAACTGTGAACTGCGAACTGTGAACTCTGAACTCTGACTGCCGACTGCTATTGCCTTCTTCTAAAACTCAAACCGCTCCATGTGTGCCCATAATCCCAAAGCCGGATTGGAAATATAGAAAATCTCCTCACCATTGGGAAGTTTGTTATAGCCATCTTTCAGGAACTCCGGATTGTAACTTGCTACCATTTTGTCGTAGTCGGCCCATTTAAAGCCCACGCTTTCAATCTCTTCGCGGCTTAAGTTGCCTGGTTTTTTGCCCGGACAGTATGTCACGGAAAACCTGCCTTCTGAGGAACCGTGGATCAAATGTGCTGCTGCGCCCAGGTTATTACGCAGTTCTTCGTTTTCGGCAGTCGCTTTAAGCGTAGCTGGTGTTCCGAAATAGCCGTACTTGCGGATTAGCCTGTCGATTTCTTTGTCCTCGCCGAATTCTTTGAGGGCTGGTGCTAAAACAATCAGTTCGCCTCCATCGGCAATAGCCATGCGCGTGCGGTAAATAGATTTGTTCCCGAGCCAGGTGCTTTTAAACTCCGATGGGTCGAGCCAAACCACAACTTTAGTCAATGGTGTCCTTACCATTTCGAAGTTTACCTGAAGCGATAGTTTAGCTGCCTTGTCGAACACTTCAAAATCATCGCCAACAAATAACCCGTAGGTTTGCAGTTTTCCATCCCGGTTTACGCCTACAACTGTCTGAACATAAATAATGGGAAGATGAGACGAAAAATTTTCAGAAGCATAGTTAAACACCTTACGAACCGGTGTGTCGGCCCTGCCCATCATTTTTTCCATTCCATAAGCTGCTCCGATAAAATGACTTTTATTTATCCCTTCGGCGCCCCCGGTTCCCACAAAAATATTCTTGTTGTAATTGGCCATCCCGACAACTTCGTGGGGAACAACTTGACCCAATGAAAGAATAAGGTCAAACCCACCTTCAACCAGGAGTTTGTTTACCTGGGCAGGCCAGGGATAATCAACAGCGCCTTCCGAAACGTCTTTGATAAATTCGCCCGGAACGATACCCAGGGTAACCACATCGTTACGCCAGTCGTGGTCGCGGAAAAGGTTGCGGGGCGTTTTCCCAAACATGTGCGATATCTGCTCGTCTGTCATCGGGCTATGCGTTCCCAAAGCAGGGAGAATGTCCGTTAGTTTCGATCCGTAGAATTCCCATGTAAATTCCGTAAGTTCCCCCGCACGGCTCGGAAACCGGGTATAATCAGGGGGTATAGCGAGCACTCTTTTCCTGTCGCCAAGTTTTTGCAGCGCTTCAAATAATCCGTTTTTTAAGTCCGCAGCACTCATGTTGTGCTTCGCGGAACCTGTTTCGAAATACATCATATTATTATTGTTTTGAGTAAAATCAAAAAGTAGTCAGCGGCAGGAGGTAGCAGGCAGTAATTCATCATCTCCGAAGTGGACATTTTTTAATGGCTTTGTGTTATTTCTGTACTGCATTTTCTGCTCCTTTAGGTAAAAACTTTTCAGGATTTTCTGCCATGCTATTCAGCATTTTTCCAATTTCAACGTAGGTAGTTAATAACTTGGTATGAGTTTCATTGTCAAGATACTTTGATGCTAATGCAATATCTAACCAGATTGTTGTTTCAGTTGCTTCTCCATCGGCATCAGTCATTTAAAGAGAAAAATATCTGGGATATTTTCTTTTTCTATAACCTTCGCCGATGCAAGTACATACCGATCTCGATGATCTTCTTATCTGATCGGTGAGAGAATATTTTTCCTCAACCGGAAAAGTTTTGGTAAGTTCAAAGATTTCCAATGTTGCCTTAAAAGCCATCTGGTAAACATTCAAACTTTTAAACCCTTGCACCATTGTCAAAATAATTTGTTATACATACCAATTTTAGAAAAACTGCCAACTGCCGCTAACAACTCAAAAACTACCTTTTCACCCTCGCATTCCCCTTCCAGATACTCCAGACCATTTCTTCGTCGG
>CAYGIQ010000274.1:0-1993 GCA_964349885.1 uncultured Prolixibacteraceae bacterium
GGCCTATTCTTTTACGGGGGTCGTATTCGTCCATAATGCTGATATGGCGTTTCAGGAGGTTATCCATTCCCAGACCAGCCCTGATACCTGAAAAATAAAGATCTTCTCCAAAGCCGGTGGCAGAAGTTTTATTGTTCCAGCCAGGGCCGGCAATGGTGTAATAATGAACCGATAGTGCGTCCATGTGGCGGGCTGCCTTTTGCATTACCACACGTGTCCAGTTATAGTCGTTTCCGTTGGCACCACAGCCTACCCGGGTCATTTTATCGCGGCCGTATTCCCATGCATAAGTTGAATACTGACGGAGCAGGTCTGAATAGTATTCCGGGGTCATATTTCCTCCACAGCCCCAGCTTTCGTTGCCAATTCCGAGGAACTTAACGTTCCATGGCTTATCCCTTCCATTCTTGCGGCGAAGGTTGGCCATGGGCAGGTCTTCGTCCGAGGTCATATATTCGATCCATTCAACCATGTCCCAAACTGTTGCGCTTCCTACGTTTACCGAAACATAGGCTTCACAACCAAGCATTTCACATAGTTCCAGGAATTCATGTGTACCAAAACTGTTGTCTTCGATCACGCCGCCCCAGAATACATTCTTGATTTTAGGACGCGTTTCCCTTGGCCCAATGCCGTTTTTCCACTGGTAAGTGTCGGCAAAACAACCGCCCGGCCAACGTAAAACCGGAATATCGAGCGCTTTCAGTGCTTCAAATACATCTTTACGGTAACCGTTTATATTCGGAATCGGGGAATCAGTACCTACCCAGATCCCATCATAAATACACCGGCCCAGATGTTCTGCAAAATGTCCGTAAATGTGTTTGCTGATATGAGGCCCATCTTTGGAGGCATCAATAGTTAATTTGTTTTGTGCAAACGCCGAAGAAAACATCAGCGTTGCAACAGCGCTTAAAATAAATAATGTCTGTTTCATGGTTGATGATTTGTTTTTACAAGCGTAAATATAAAAGTATTTTATACATTTCAAAATACTATTCACCAAAATTAAATGCAATAAATTAATGTTGCTTCATCTTCGGGTTGAACGTATGATAAGGTTTCGGTAGCTTCCGTGTTGTTTTATTTACCTTTTTGTGGCCTTAACCCTCTTCTTCATCTCATAAAATTAGAAGCTTGCTACTTGTCCCTGCCAGGTGTCGCGAAAGTTTTTGCGACTGGTTTGTTGCAACTGCCTTATTTCGAGGAGTGTAATTTCTGTCACTTTGACAAACAAGTGCTGTTGGCATAGCGTTCCATATAGCGTAAACCTCCGACATCTACCCGTACGCCACCTTAGTCCCTACGTTACAGGGTTTCAAAATAACGGAAGAATAGGTAGCTCCGACAGGGACTGAGATGTTGTCTGCCCGAAAAACCGCTGGTTTCGGTGCTTAATTATAGCCTGACGAAAAGTGTATGTTTCACAAAAACGAATCCCATTGAAATAATTATGGATTGAGAAACCATGCCAGTGCAAAAACCAAAGGCGCCTGCCAGTTGATGGCTACTTCATTGTGCGAATAGCTGGCTTCTTCGTCCACCCAGTCGGTAGCCTTATGTCCGCCACCAACAATATATCCCGGCCAGGGATCAGCAATACCATCAGCGCCAGAGCGGCGGTCGTGCGGGAACATAGGCGGATTAATCCCGATACCGGTAACGAAGGAGCGGTTGTAATAGTTTCTTCCGAAGATATGGCCGATTGCATCGAGGGCAGTTTCAACATATTCTTTTCGGGGCGCAAGCTGGTTGGCAACATATAGATTAACTGTTTGGCGGGCAATTGTCCCGTTGCAGCCCCAATAATAGCGCCCTGCCAAAGGTCTGCGGTAAACATCGGCTTGTGCCTGCAAAACAATCTGATCGGCAATTTTGATGATATTTTCCTTAATGGCCGATTGAACTTCGGGGTTTTTGCCGGGTCTTTTCGACAGTGCATAGGTAAACATCCCAAGATTAGCCACATTGCCCCAATCCCAGTTTTCGTCAA
>CAYGIQ010000275.1:0-1985 GCA_964349885.1 uncultured Prolixibacteraceae bacterium
ATCTGGGCCCGGTCGTTTTTTTGTTCAGGACTTTTGGGTACTTCATCACAACTGTTTAAAAAGGAAGCAAGGGGCTGAATCGTTGAATATTGGAAAATTGCTGAAACCGGAATGTCTGCTCCCAATACTTCTCTGATTTTGCTCTTTACCTGTGTAGCCTTTAGCGATGTGCCTCCGGCATCAAAGAAATTATCTGTTACCTGAAATGATGCTGTGCCCAGTACCTCAGCCCATATAGAGATCAGTTCCTTTTCCCACTCATTTGCCTGCCCAACCAGGGTGCTCTCTGGTCTGGCTTCAAAATTCCAGGGCGGAGGCAGAGCGTTTTTATCAGTTTTTCCGTTTGGAGTCCTGGGCATCGCGTCAAGCACTACGATAAATGCCGGGACCATGTATGCTGGAAGGTACGTATGAAGGAATACTTTTAAATCTTTGGTATCGATAACCAATTCTGGCCCTGCGACAACATACGATACCAGTATCTGGTCGTCACTTTTGTCCTTTGTAACAATGGTTACCGACTCGGTAATATTTCCCTTTTTTAAAATGGTACTGTCAATTTCTTCAAGCTCTATCCTGAATCCCCGCACTTTTACCTGATTGTCGATACGCCGGCCGTATTCAATAAAGCCGTCATTTCTGAATCGGCAGAAATCTCCCGTGCGGTACATGCGCATGGGTGTTTGGGTGCAGAATGGGTCTGGAATGAAAACCTCGTTAGTACGCTCAGGAAGTTTGACATATCCGTGGGCTACTCCCATTCCGCCAATAAAAAGTTCGCCCCAGGCACCGGGTACTACCGGATTCAGGAAGGAATCAAGAATGTAGATCCTGGTGTTGTCAATGGGCTTACCTATAAGAACTGAAACATCAGATTCTGAGGTCTTGTGGCATGCGGACCATACTGTGGTCTCGGTTGGACCGTACATGTTCCAGACTTCAGAGCATGCGCCCTGAAGAGTTCTCATAAGTGAAAGTGGCATGGCTTCTCCGCCACACAGCGCCTTTAATGTATCGCTGCCTCTCCATCCACTCTTTAAAAGTAAATTCCATGTTGCAGGAGTAGCCTGCATGATTGTAGCCCCGCTATCGTCAATAAGTTGGGCCAACAACTCCCCATCACGTATTGTTTCCTGTTGAGCGACAATGACATGTGCTCCGCAAAAAAGCGGTAAAAAGAATTCAAGAACTGATATGTCAAATGACATGGTGGTGACTGCAATAAGCTTGTCGTCCTGTGTTAAACCGGGCATAGACGACATACTATATAGAAAGTTACAAAGTGCGGTATGAGGTATCGCCACTCCTTTTGGTCTGCCAGTGGAACCGGATGTGTACATGGTGTAGGCAATCGTTTCATCTGCATCTGGATTGACCGTATATTGAAGAGTACAGCTTCTGCTGCCCATTTCATCATCAACAACCAGAAGTCCCAGATCCGACTGCTCAAAGTGCTCCTTAAGAGAGCTTTCTGTTATGATATAGCGGACCCCAGCATTCTCAATGGCGTAATCTATTCTGTCTTTTGGAAAGTCTGGGTCAAGCGGTATATAACTGCACCCGCAGTTCCATATACTGAGTATCGATAGTGGAATCCAATCTGAACGATGGAGGTATATACCTATCGGTTCAGGAGAGGTAATTCCTAAGGATGCAATACGGGAAGAGAGCTTTTGTACTTTCCCGACCAGTGTGTTGTAGTTTGTCTGCTGGTTTGCGAAACTTATCGCTACAGCATCGGGGTTCTTGTCGGCTTGAGAAAAGATCACCTGGTGTACTTTTTGGGATAGGTCAATAGCTCTGTCTGTGGCATTCCACTCATGAATGATTTGCCGGTAATGCGAGTCACTGAGAATCTGAATTCTATTGATTGGTGATTGTAGATTCTCTTTGAGTGTGATGGCAATATTTTTGATATATTCCACCATTTTTTCAGCCGTAGTATCGGTGAAAAGATCTGAATCGTATTCAAGCCGTCCTTGCAG
>CAYGIQ010000276.1:0-1978 GCA_964349885.1 uncultured Prolixibacteraceae bacterium
CAAAATATCAATAAAATAAAGCCTTACAGCTAATTTTGCTAAATAAACGACATTGTATTATTGGCTAAAATTATTACCATGACGAATCACAAAAAGTTAAAAGCCTGGGTACAGGAATGGGTTGAATTATGTCAGCCAAATAAAGTACATTGGTGCGATGGTTCGGACGAAGAAAACCAAATGTTGCTCGATCAAATGTTAGTATCAGGTACTGCAGTTAAATTAAACGAAGATAAACGCCCGAATAGTTACTAATTTCAGAGTGATCCTTCAGACGTAGCACGAATTGAAGACAGGACATTTATCAGCACTACCCATAAGGAAGATGCCGGCCCTACCAACAATTGGTGCGATCCGGCTGAATTGAAGGCAACCATGCTCGAATTGTACAAAGGCTGTATGAAAGGACGGACTATGTATGTTATTCCTTTCTGTATGGGACCTTTTGGATCAATCATTTCGCACATTGGAATTGAAATCAGTGATTCTGCATATGTTGTAATAAACATGAGGATTATGACCCGCATGGGTAAAGCTGTTTTCGACATTCTTGGCGAAGAAGGCCAATTTGTACCTTGTGTACATTCTGTGGGTGCTCCACTTGAGCCAGGTCAGGAAGATGTGGCATGGCCATGTGCACCTATTGAAAAGAAATACATTTCTCATTTTCCTGAAACCGGCGAAATTTGGTCATTTGGTTCAGGATATGGAGGTAACGCCCTTTTAGGAAAAAAATGTTTTGCACTTCGCATAGCATCTTATATGGCCAAACAAGAAGGCTGGATGGCAGAGCATATGCTGATTATGGGTATTACCAATCCCAAAGGTGAGAAAAAATATATTGCAGCTGCTTTCCCAAGCGCTTGCGGGAAAACCAACCTTGCCATGCTTATCCCAACTATTCCGGGCTGGAAAGTTGAAACTGTTGGCGATGACATAGCCTGGATGAAGTTCGGTGCTGATGGAAAGCTTTATGCTATCAACCCTGAAGCAGGTTTCTTTGGTGTAGCGCCTATGACAGCCATGGACACCAACCCGAATGCTATGTTGAGCATGACTAAAAATTCGATTTTTACCAACGTGGGTCGTACCCCCGATGGCGATGTGTGGTGGGAAGGTATTGGTACCGAATGTCCCGCTGGCACCATCACATGGAAAAATAAGGTTTATGATCCTGAGTCAAAAGAGCCGGTTGCGCATCCTAATGCACGTTTTACTGCGCCGGCAAGCCAGTGTCCGGTAGCCGATGCCAATTGGGAAAACCCGGCAGGAGTTCCGATTTCTGCCTTCTTGTTTGGTGGCCGCCGTCCTACTACTGTGCCTCTTGTGTTTGAATCGTTCAACTGGAACCACGGTGTATTTGTAGGTTCAATTGTTGGTTCTGAAGTAACTGCTGCTGCCATTGGCCTGAAAGCCGGTGTTCGTCGCGACCCGTTTGCTATGGTACCTTTCTGTGGTTATAATATGGGCGACTATTTCCAGCACTGGATCAACATAGGTCAAAATGCTCCGGTAAAAGAAAACCTGCCGAAAATGTTCAATGTGAACTGGTTCCGCAAAGACGAATACGGAAAATGTTTGTGGCCGGGTTATGGTGAAAATATTCGCGTTCTCGAATGGATTATCAACCGTTGCAATGGTACTGTTGATGCCATCGAAACTCCGATAGGATTTGTGCCAAAAGCAGGTGACATTGACGTGAAAGGCATAGAGGAGGTAACTGAAAATCTTAATGAACTTCTTTCGGTCGATAATAACCGCTGGCTCGAGGAGTGTGAATTAATTGAAGAGCACTACACTAAATTTGGCAATCATCTTCCAAAAGAACTTGCTGCTGAATTTGAAGCATTGAAAAACAGTTTAAAATAGTCATACGTGACAATATCAATAAAAAGCCATCTGTAACAGGGTGCCTTTTTTGCTTGGCATTATCTGTTTTACAAAAACGAATTTAATGCCGATTCTATATCAGGATATT
>CAYGIQ010000277.1:0-1972 GCA_964349885.1 uncultured Prolixibacteraceae bacterium
TATCATCATAGATGGGGGTAATTCCCACTTCCCCGATTCTATTCGCCGCACCAAATATGTCGAAAGTAAAGGGTTACTGTTTATCGGCACCGGTGTTTCTGGTGGCGAAGAAGGCGCCTTGTTAGGGCCTTCAATCATGCCCGGAGGCTCGCCAGCAGCATGGCCACACGTTAAAGATATTTTTCAGTCGATCTCTGCCAAAGTTGAAAACGGCGAAGCTTGCTGCGACTGGGTGGGAGAAAATGGTGCGGGGCATTTCGTAAAAATGGTACACAATGGCATCGAATATGGAGATATGCAGATCATAAACGAAGCCTACCATATGATGAAAGACCTGCTCGGTATGGATGCCTTCGAACAGCACGAAGTTTTCAAAAAATGGAATACCGAAGAACTGGATTCTTACCTGATTGAGATTACCCGCGACATTATGGCTTTTAAAGATGAAGATGGATCGCCTCTGGTAGAAAAAATCCTCGATACAGCCGGACAAAAAGGCACCGGGAAATGGACCGGTGTTGCTGCGCTCGACCTTGGAATTCCGCTTACCCTTATTGGAGAATCGGTATTTTCGAGGTGCTTATCGGCTCAGAAAGACCTCAGGGTTATGGCTTCAAAATCGCTCTCCGGACCAAAAGCAAACTTCACCGGCGACAAAAAGCAGTTTGTTGAAGACCTTAAAATGGCATTATATGGCGCTAAAATCATTTCATATGCACAGGGTTACAATCTGATGATGGAAGCTGCCAAAGAGTATAACTGGAACCTGAATTACGGAGGCATTGCCCTGATGTGGCGAGGTGGGTGCATAATCCGTTCTGCCTTCCTTGGCGATATCAAAAAAGCCTTTGAGAAAAACCCGGAACTTCCTAACCTCCTGCTTGATCCGTTCTTCAAAGAAAAAGTGGAAACAACACAAGAAGGATGGCGGAGGGTTTGTGCTACTGCCCTGGCTAATGGGATTCCAGTACCGGCACTCACATCAGCGCTGTGTTATTTCGATGGCTTCCGCAGCGAAAGATTACCGGCCAACCTCCTGCAGGCTCAGCGCGACTATTTTGGGGCACATATGTACGAAAGAGTGGACAAGCTGCGAGGCAAATTCTTCCATACCAACTGGACCGGACGTGGTGGCGAAACTGCCTCGTCAACCTACGTGGTTTAATTTTTAGTTGTAATCAAATTTTCTGCAATAAAGGCCGGGGAAAACTCTCCGGCCTTTTTCCTGACTTTGACAGCTAACCCTATTTCGAAAATGTTACATAACGACAAATGATTTTGGGAGGCCACATAGGTGTAGTTTTCTATGATGTTACAACATTGTATTTTGAAACAGACAATGAGGTTGATTTGAAAAATAACGGCTTTTCCAGGTATGGGAAACATTATAATCCGCAAATTGTATTGGGGTTACTGGTGAGTATAGGAGGAGTTACCCTTTGTCCTATTCTATTTTTAAAGGCAACCAATACGAAGGATATACCATGATTCCGGTAATCGATGATTTTGTCCGCAGGTTTAATCTGAATGATATTGTGGTTGTTGCGAAATGACAGTGTAATTCTTTCCATCCCACAATACTATTAATGAATCAAGTAAACAGGATAAGCTACAAGTCTTCTGTTTGTTGCAAAAAAAAGCCTGAAGAAACCATCAGGCTTTCAGTTTTTTCTTATCTCCGGTTTTTATTCCGCAGGATGAATTGCTTCGGTTGGACATACTTCGGCACATGAGCCACAGTCGGTGCAAAGTTCAGGATCAATTACATAGATATCACCTTCTGCGATGGCGTCAACCGGGCACTCATCAATGCATGTTCCACAAGCGATACAATCATCGTTAATTACGTAAGCCATAGCTGTTATTTTTTGATTAAACACATGTTGGTGGCAAATGTACAAAGTTTGTCAGAAAAACAAACTTATAACCATTTTAAATTGACTGAACTTTCCTGCAATCAATTTATGTTACC
>CAYGIQ010000278.1:0-1965 GCA_964349885.1 uncultured Prolixibacteraceae bacterium
TGAAAACAAATGAAAAAAAATGATCTATGAAAAAACTTTTGTTTCTCTTCTTTCTCAGTTTGTCAGTTGCCATTATTAATGCGCAGCAACGAATTGTTATAACGGGTAAAGTAACAGACAAAACAAACCTGGGGCTTCCGGGTGTTACAGTTATCGAAAAAGGAACTCAAAACGGAACAATAACCGATATTGACGGTAATTATAGATTGCAGGTTCCATCTGAGTCAACGCTTGTTTTTAGTTTTGTCGGGTTTCAGACAGTTGAAATGCCAGTTAATGGCCGTACTTCAATCAGCCTTCAGTTAATTGAATCAATACTTGATATTGATGAGGTTGTTGTCATTGGTTATGGAACTATGACCGTAAAGGATTTAACATCTTCAATTACCACTTTAAAAAGCGAAGAGCTGGTTAAAACACCTTCGGGTCAGGCCATGCAGGCATTGCAGGGAAAAGTGGCAGGCCTGCAGATTGTTAGCAGTGGGGCTCCTGGCTCATCGCCTACGGTTCGTGTCAGGGGCATTGGTTCGTATCCTGGCCGTAATGCCGAATCGCCGTTGTATGTGGTAGATGGGATGTTTTTCAACAACATCGATTTTATCAACCCATCCGATATTGCTACAATTTCTGTATTGAAAGACGCATCGGCGGCTGCTATTTATGGCGTAAGGGCAGCAAACGGGGTTATTATTATCGAAACAAAGTCGGGGAGGTACAACCAAAAGTCCGAAATCGTTTACGAGGGCTATTATGGTTATCAGGTGGCTCAGAACGTGCTGAAAATGGCAAATGCCGAGCAATACACAAACATGGCGCTCGAATCGGGGGCCGCGGCCGATGCCAGTTATATTCTGAATGCCATGCAACGTTACGGGCGCAGCCGCATAAATCCCAATGTTCCGGATGTAAACACCGATTGGTATGCGGAAATTCTTCGTCCGGCCAGTATCCAAAACCATGGACTGTCATTCTCGGGGGGCAGCGAAACCGCAATTTACTCCATTGGGGTCAACTACTTCGGGCAGGAAGGAATCCTTGATATGAAAAACGAATTTGAGCGTTTCAATATCCGCTCTAAAGTTGAGTTCAAAGCTAATGACTGGCTAACTATTGGTGGGAGCATGATTTTCAGCAATGCCCTGACATACGGCGCACAGAGCAGCGCTTGGGGACAAGCCTATTTTGCTGTACCAATACTGCCGGTTTACGATAATGAAAATACGGCCGCTACGCCAATACGGTTCGCATCGGCAAAAAACCTTGGCTATCGTGGTTCCCAAAACCCGATGCCTACAATGGAGTATAATCACAACCGGCTGAAAAACAGAAAATTAATAACAAACGTATATGCACAAGTTGAGATTATCCCGAAAAAGCTGGACTTTAGGAGTACTTATAGCCACAGTTTTTCGACTCTCAACGATCGTAATGTGGGTTTGCCCTATACTATCGACGACCTTTCTGGCCGTCCGCTGGCTACAATCAACAAATCCACTTCGGTTTATTCAGAGCAGAGCTGGGACAATATATTAACCTATACCAATTCTGCTGACAGGCACCGATATACCGTGATGGCCGGCACTTCTTTCCGCGACGATGCTTATGAAGGACTATGGGCATCAGCTATTGATTTCCCTTACCAGAATGAAGAAAGCTGGTACATAAGCCAGGCAGCCAATAAACCTGCCGATGGGATCGGCGACGGGGGAATGCGACAGTATGGTTTTTCTTACCTTGGAAGGATTTCATACAGCTACCATGACCGCTACCTTACTTATGCGACCTTCAGGGCTGATGGCAGCTCAAAATACCAGGAAAAATGGGGATATTTCCCCACAGTGGGCCTTGGATGGGTCGTATCAGAAGAGAATTTCATGAGGGATAACCGGATTTTCGACTACCTGAAAGTGCGGGCAAGCTGGGGCCAGCTTGGCAACGACAAACTTCCGGCCAGCGATGGGGCTT
>CAYGIQ010000279.1:0-1965 GCA_964349885.1 uncultured Prolixibacteraceae bacterium
CCCCCAGAATGGCGCAGTTGGTCGTAATGAGCGGCAAAAAGATTCCAAGTGCCTGATACATCGAAGGACTTGCCTTTTTAAGAATAATTTCAACCAGCTGCACCAATGAAGCAATCACCAGAATGAAGGCAATGGTTTGCAAAAAACGAATGGACAAAGGATCGAGCACCATCTTTTGAATGAGGTAGGTAACTATCGTTGCCAAGACCATTACAAATGCCACGGCTCCGGTCATACCAACAGCGGTAGAAACCCGTTTCGATACCCCCAGAAAAGGGCATACGCCAAGAAACTGCATCAATACGATGTTGTTAACCAGAATGGCAGAAACTATAATAACCAGATAATTCATAACCGACAGGGATTAAGCTTTCTTCATTTTATTGATAACAGCAATGAGGTAACCCAACACAATAAAAGCACCGGGAGCCAATACAAACAGCAGCATTACATAGTCTTCGGAGAAGAGTGTAACATCGAACAGTTTTCCACTTCCCAAAATTTCTCTAACAGCGCCAAGCAAGGTTAGTGCAAAAGAAAAGCCGAGTCCCATTCCCAGTCCGTCTACAACCGAGGATACCAGATTGTTTTTGGAGGCAAAAGCTTCGGCACGTCCCAATACTATACAGTTTACCACAATCAGTGGGATAAAAAGACCCAAACTCTCGAACAGTGAAGGCAAATAGGCTTGCATTACCAATTCGACAATGGTAACGAAGGTGGCAATAATTACGATAAATGAAGGTATACGCACTTTATCGGGAATCTGGCTTTTTACCAGCGAAACCACGATATTGGCCATAACCAACACAAATGTAGTTGCCAATCCCATTCCCAGTCCATTGATGGCCGAAGAGGTAACCCCAAGGGTTGGGCACATGCCAAGGAGCAGCACAAACACCGGATTCTCTTTGATAAATCCTTTGGTAAAATTTTTTAGTTGATTCATTCCGATGCTTTGTTGAGGTTAATAGCATTGATATCGGCTGCATAAACTGCAAAACCAGCGTGAGCCCGTGTAATCGCTTCCAGAAATGCCCTCGAAGTTATGGTTGATGCGGTTATGGCATCGATATCGCCACCATCTTTGGTAACCGCCAGTCGGGAATTACCAGGATTTCGGCCAACTATGTTTTGTGAAGGCTTTTCGGTATTGTTGAACCATACGCCCATTTTTGAGCCAAGCCCGGGGGTTTCCTTATGTTCCAACACCTGATAGCCCGATATATTTCCTTGATTATCGATGCCTACCATTACACCAATGTGACCTGAAAATCCGTTTCTGGTATAACTGCTCACAGCCACACCCACCAATTCACCATTACGGTATGCAGGGAAAAGGGAAACATCGGCCGGTCCGTCATCAGGATTGAGTTGTTGTGTCTCCCGCAGCTCATCAAACTCGGGAAGTACATTGCTGATGGCATCGTTCATGGCCTTTAATTTGGCAGCATCAATGGCGTCCTTGGTAAGGGAATACACCCCCCCCAGCGCCCCACCGGCAACAAGGGTGACAATGGCCAGCACCACCACCATATTGATAAATGTAGATTCACGTTTGGCCATTACTTTTTACCTCCGAATCGTTTTGGTTTAATGGAATTGTTGATCAGTGGTGTAAAGGCATTCATAATGAGAATGGCAAACGAGATGCCCTCTGGATAGGCACCAAAGAGTCGAATGCTCATTGTAATTACACCTATACCAACACCATATATAATCTGTCCTTTAGCCGTCATGGGCGAAGAAACCATATCGGTAGCCATAAAAAGGGCGCCCAGCATAGCACCGCCAGCCAAGAGATGGTAAATCGGATTGATGTACATTTCGGGATTGATCAGCCAGAAGACCAGAGCCATAATGCACATAGAACCCAACACCGAAACTGGTGTATGCCAAGTTATTACCTTACGAATCAACATATAAAGACCCCCAATGAGCAGCATCAGAGCAGAGATTTCTCCC
>CAYGIQ010000280.1:0-1911 GCA_964349885.1 uncultured Prolixibacteraceae bacterium
GAGAAAGACAAGTGCAATGATTCCGTTTGTGGGTCGTACAAGTATAATCAACCCTCCTGTAATGCCGATGAGAACCGACACTCCCCACGAAGGCCGGTAATGCCATTGGATTGTATAGTACAGAAATACAGAGAAGAGAAAAAAATTGTACACATGCGACATTGCCGCCTGGAAGGTGGTGTAGAACAGGAGGTTGGTGCCAAATACAACTAAAACGATTACAAAAGCAACAACCCAGGGCTGGAAGTGGCGAAGAAGGATCTTCCTTAAGATTATTAAGCCTGCCAGCAGGTAAAACAACGCGCTGAACAAAAGAAAAAACATATACGGAATTGAATAACCATCGGCAGGAGCGGGCGAAAGCAGCGCAGTAATGTGACCCATCATGAAAAACGGGAGATACATTATTGCAAGCCCCATAGTCATTTTCTGGTAGTAGGAGCCGTTGGGGGCGCGTTGCAAAAATATTTTATCCTTAAAAAAGTCCCGATCCTGGTGCGTAAAACGGAAGGTTAGATCGTTGTGAATAATCGCAGCCGGCAAATAGCTGTAATAGCTCTTGATATCATGCATCAGCACTCCGTTGTTTTTTTCCCAGATGCCGTGATTAATATTGATGTATATGATTCCGGCAGCAACAATTGCAATGGCAATGCCTGGCAAGCGCAAGCTATCGGCTTCAAAACTCCGCGTAAGAAATTTCAATGATTTTTTGATGCTTTGCATAATGTGGGCAAAATAAAACAAATGACTCCATTTGGTTGCCGGATTACACTAAATTAATTCGGTAGCCATAAAGCTGTATAGCGGACTGCAATCAGTTGTATTTAAGCTTTCGGGTTTTGAACAACAGAAATTGTCCAGCTATAAGCGACACTGTTCCTCCACCGATCTGAGCAAGCATCATAACCAGAAACGAAAAGGCCAGTACAATGGCGGGGTCTAACGTTCTGAATACATGCAGAAACACTAGTTCGCGCGTTCCCAACCCCATTATGGTAACCGGAAGTATGTTAACTAATCCTGAAACCGCCACTGCGCCTGAAACCCACATGAATCCGGCCGAAAGCCCTACAGCCTGGGCGAGAAAGTAGCAGGAAACAAAATGGCTTATATTGGAAATTGCGCTAAGCAACCATACGAGAATAATTGTGGCTGATGAATAGTTGTTCCTTTCGATTACAATGCCACCCCAGCGCCCAGGCAATTTCCCTACCAGCCTGTTTGCAAGGTTAATGAAACCTGACGAGGCAAGAATCATAAATGAGAATACCAGAACCAGTAAGCTTGATATAATTACCAGCCAGCCGATGACGGGATCAAACAGTATGTAACTGCCCGTAACCAGAGCCAGCCCAGCCACTATCATAAACGCGCCAAGATCAATGCTACGCTCGGCCACAACCCTGAACCCTGTAGCAGCAATGTTGTTTTTTCCCTGTTCATGGCCAACCTTCAGCAGATCGCCAATTCGGCTGGGAGTAACAACTCCGAAAGCATAACTTTCATAAAAGCGGCCAAGGGAAAGCAACCAATATCTTCCTGCCAAACGGCCATCATTCATCAGATGCCAGCGAATACCCTTGGTAACGAGTATCAGTAATTGGAAACCTGCTCCCAAAAGAAGCAGGTTTCCACTGGTAAGCAGTAGAGCATTCCAAACCGATCGCAAATCGACACGGAAAAGAATCACTACAAATAGCACGACTCCCAGAAGCCTGAGTGCATTAAATATCAACTTTCCTGTTTTTCCGGAAGAGGGCATGATGCTCAGTTTTTATCAGCTACAGTTAAAGTTCTTTGCGCTTGATGTTTTTTGTTGACTTTTTCCAGATATCTCTGCTGTGTTCGAATAATTTTCCGATAAGTGATGGAGAAAAACGTTCAACAATCCACCGGGCTAACGCCGTG
>CAYGIQ010000281.1:0-1910 GCA_964349885.1 uncultured Prolixibacteraceae bacterium
CTTCTTTAACACTTCATACAACCTATGTATATGTTTTTTAAACCTTTACTTTTTTTAATACTTATTGCCTTTTCGTTGCAATCGGTGTCTCAGACAATTAATTACGAAGTTCAGGTTACCGGCCTCAGAAGCAATATAATGAGCGATGGCATTTTCGGAGGCCCCGATCCTGCTTGGAAAGTATGGGCAAACGATAATACAGACCCCGCTTGGACAGGCGGAAATTGCGTTTTTAGAGATGATGTGGCCCCTGTACCCTATACCCTCGATACCACCGACCCCAGCGGCGAACTCCCTTATACCATTCGCAGCATATCCGGCTCTTCCGCATCAACCGTTAACCTACGTTTTCACGGATTTGAAAAAGATTGTGCCTTTTTCGGCATTACCGAACGCTGCACATTCGATGGCTGCTGCGACCAGCCTTTCTGCTTCCTCGCCGACGAATTTCTCTGCCAAACTAACACCCTTGCAGCCATTAATTTTACGACGGCTCCACAGTGCCAATGGACGTACTATGGCTGGTTTACTTGTGGCAGCTTCGAAATTCAGGTGCGTATCCGATGGGAGTATGCCCAACCCCCAGCCATCACAGCACAACCCACGCAACTCACTCACGATACCGTGCTATGTGTGCCTGCTCCGCTAATGCTATCTGTTACAGGCGATTCTACTGTTACCTCTTATCAATGGCAATCATCTTCGAATACTGCTCCCAACACTTCAATTGGATGGTCGGATGTTCAGGGAGCTAACGCTTCTACTTTTACTGTGCCGCTCGTTCAGGGAACGCGTAATTATAGGGCAGTTGTTTCATCAGGTTGCATTCCCGGCTTTGCCAATACAACTTCAACATCTTTGAGCGTAAGGGTAACATACCAGCCCTACCTGCCTATGCCTATTCTTAGTGCCGTATGCGGTTCTATGGTCTTGCCGGGTTCAACACACTTGTTTGGCACTATTCAGGAGCCAGATTCTAATGCCATTGTAAACGCGAACTACCAGTGGACAGGTTCAACCGGTTTAACGATTCATACACCTACAAGTGCAACAACCAATGTTACTTTTCCTTCATACGGTCTCTATCAACTAAGTGTTGAGTATGGCGATAATTGTCAGGGTGCCAATACGGTATCTCCTCTATGCCAGGTGATTGTGGGTTCCGACCATTGCGATTTTGTTTATGTGGCTCCCGACGGCCAAGATACTGCAATTGCCGGAACGCCCCAAAACCCAGTTAAATCACTTGCTTATGCGCTTACAATGGCCACCGGTTCCCGAAATACCATACGCCTGCTTGGTGGCACATACAACGAAACCCAAACAATTTTTCTCCAAGACGACCTGACCATCGACGGCGGCTACGAACGCTTAACCGGAAATGTGTGGGTGAAGGCATCCAATCAAACCACCATACTCAATATGCAACCGGCCCTTGAGGTTGTTACGGTCGATTCGGCCCTGTTTGGCATACACAGAGGTTTTGCTGCTTACAAAGCCTCAAACTGGTCGTTGCAAGACCTGCATATTAATGTTATGCCTGCCGGTGTTTCAGGAACAACTAACCGCAGTGGGCACTCTGTATATGGCATCCATATTTCGGATACATGTGCCAATTACCTTATTTCACGCTGCCGCATTGAAACAGGCCCTGCAAGCAATGGCGAAGATGGTTTGCAAGGTGATGGCGGTCAGGACGGCAATACCGGTTATGATGGCCTCCCCGGTGGCGAAGTACACAATGGGTTACTTGATTGCGACCTCGATGCCAACGGTCATGGAGGAAACGGTGGCGCAACTGTGGGCACAGGACTTCGCAGAGGTGGTGCAGGTGGAAAAGGGGGGCGTGGCGATTATCAGGAGTTTAGCTCTACTTCGATGGGCGAAGACGGCTTGCCGGGTGATTCGAG
>CAYGIQ010000282.1:0-1891 GCA_964349885.1 uncultured Prolixibacteraceae bacterium
CACCAGTACTCCTGCGCACAGGGCAGTCAGCAGTATCTGTAGTAAGCGTCTGATCATTCAGCAATCCGCTCCTTTATTCGTAGTACTTCATCATCGAGCTTTAATAGCATTTCAAAATTTCTATTGACAGTTGCCTCTTTTGCGTTTGCTTTAATCAGCTTTTCTTTCATGTTGATAATTTTCTCCCTACTCATCGAATAACAGTTCCACGGATTCACCAGCGTGAACCGAACCCAATATGTCGGATCGATTTCATCGAGCATCACCTTGAAACCCCTGCAGTAGTTTCCGTACTCCGCTCCGTCATCACTGCGAGTCAGATGCGTCAGATACCAGTCGGTACCAAATATCACCTTACTTTTTAGATGCCTGTAGTCATCCCGATCCCTTATCCAGCCAAGCACCTTGCCCAGAGTATCCTTGACACTACTTTTTGTGTCAGTGTCATTGTGGAGTTTTTTAGTAAGATTGAAACAGGAGATGTCAGTATATACATTGGCATATTGTCTTGTCAGTTGCACTATACTCCTTATCCATTGACTGGGAGCTTGCTCTTCCCATGTCACCAGTGGCCCCCGTCGCCACTCATCACCACCGAAATGTGCAAGACAAAGATGAAGATAAGGGAAATTTTCAAGTACGGGCCTCCACGCTTCCGGATGTACATACGTCTTAAAAAAGTAGTCCATATTGAACCGCTCTTTATTATCTGTATTTTCTCCCCGCATAAGGGGGATGCCATCAGTTTGTCCCGGTTGTCGCCCGGTACCGGAAAGCAGACCCTGAAGTTTGACGAATTGATTGAGTTTTTTGTTATGTCTTAAACCACGGTTGTGCCTGTCGTAATCATAATAGTGCTTGGCTTCATGAGTGGTCATTCCACCCGGCGAACAGTGTGTCAGAATCGGTATCCGATCCGCCTGGCAGCGATTGTAAAACTCCGGCAGATATTCACACAGTTCATCAAAGGGTTTATGCCCCAGAGGCGGATACATCTTTAGCCCAAGCCAGATACCTGGCTCTTTGTCTGTGGCTACATGCTTAAAAACCTCATCCCAGGCGCCATATTCCATCGAGTCGGGGAATTTTGTTCCGGACGGACGGTTGTAGCGGCGGGGATCGTAGAACATAAGCGGCAGAAGATGCAGAGGATTACTGACCGAAGCGCCTCGTGTCTCCTTATACTGACGTTTCCATTTCTGAAGTTTCAGCACTTTGCTCTTATCGATCTTGTCGGTGACCAGTTCATGGGACAGGTCTACTTTTGTGCCCCCGGTTTCAGGCATCTCCCCTGAAGAACGCTTGAAATAGAACAGCTTCTTTTTTTCCTCATGGTATATCGTCTGACCGCTATACCCTTCTATGTGGGCTCTTTCCATATCCATGGTGACGGTTACTACCACCGATGTTAACTGTTTTCCTTTGTTGTTTAAGGGTTTGCTGTTGCAGAAATCGTTACTGTCTTCGATGCCCTCAAAGGTCTTCCTGTTCAAGTCCGCAAGAAGGTTGCCCATGTTAAACGTGGTCAGCTTCTGTATCTCTATTCCCCTTTTGAACAACAAACCGATGATCCATTCCAGTGTTTCCCGTGTCTTAAAAACAGGTATGCCCGAAGGGTTAAGAGGTAAAGGGGCATTTTCCTTTAGCTGAGCATAGACAAGCGGAATGGGGCAGGTGGCTCCGCTGTTATGATGTGCATGTCCATCCATAACCCCGCCAGCACCTATCTTCTTCTTAGGCACTGCACGTACTGCATCGGTTGCGAAAATTTTAGTTCGGTACATGGCTTTTTTAAAAAACGTTCAGGGTTCAGCGTTATCCGTTTATCCGTTATCCGTTGACCGTTATCCGTTGTCCGTTGTCCGTTCCGCTCATGTTGCCTGTCCTGAAC
>CAYGIQ010000283.1:0-1876 GCA_964349885.1 uncultured Prolixibacteraceae bacterium
GTGCAAAAATTGTTTGGGGAGTTCGATCCAAGAGACATGGGGAAAAGACTACAAGCCTCGGCTTTTCCCGTCTCTATTATTTTATTATGAGAAAAATTGTCGGCATCAGTGAAATGCCAGCCACAGGGGCGGATTTTTTTCTAATAGATCGACAGGTTGTTGATGCACTAAAGAAGTTTAACGAAACTCACGTCAGCCTGTTGGCTTTAATAACTTGGCTCGGCTTCCAACAAGAGTTTATAACGTATGATAAGGACGCCCGTCATCAAGGAAAATCCGGCTGGACACTGAAAAAGAAGTTGAAGCTGGTTGCCGATTCAATTGCGGCCTTCAGTTACTTCCCAATCCGCTTTATGAGTTATCTTGGTTTCCTAATAGCACTGGTCGGGTTTATTTATGCAGGTGTGGTTTTCATTAATGGTCTTTTAGGAGAGCCGATAATAGGCTGGGCTTCTCTGATGGTCGTGATCCTTGTCATCGGCGGGATGCAGATGCTCATGCTTGGTATACTTGGAGAGTATTTATGGCGGGCACTGGATGAGGCACGTAGAAGGCCGAAATATATAATCGATTCAATAGTCGGGGAAATCATTCGTAACTGAAGGAACGTGAATGCGCCCAGCTCAGTGATCTTTGTTATGTCCCTTGCTTTACTAGAAGTCAACATTCTTAACCTGTTTATATATCATCAGAGATAGCCAGAGATCGGAGGTCACCGTGGATTTCAGTTGGGATGAAAAACAGCTTGTTTTAAAAGATTCCGTAATCAGATTTGCCCAAAAAGAGCTTAACGATGAGGTTATAGAAAAAGACAGAACAGGCGCTTTTCCTGGGGATGAATGGAAGAAGTGTGCGGATTTTGGTATTCAGGGTTTCCCGTTTCCGGAGCAGTATGGAGGAATCAATGCTGATATACTGACCTCTATGCTGGTTATGGAAGGTTTGGGATATGCATGTAAGGACAACGGTTTGATATTTGGGATTAACGCACAGATGTGGAGTGTCCAGATGCCGATTTTCAGATTCGGCACAGATGAGCAAAAGGAACAATATCTCACCAAACTCTGCAGAGGTGAGTTCATTGGAGCCCATGGCATGACCGAACCTGAGTCGGGCTCCGATGCATTCAGCCTAAGCACTACTGCCGAACGGTGTGGTGACCACTACGTTCTCAACGGAACAAAGACATTGGTGACCAATGGCCCCGTGTCTGATGTGTTTATCGTGTTTGCTACCGTTGATAAGCGCAAGCGTTTCATGGGCGTCACTGGCTTTATTATTGAAAAAGACTTTCCGGGGTTTGGGGTAAGCAAAGATATTGAAAAGATGGGCCTTAGAACCTCTCCCATGTCCGAGTTGATTTTGAATGATTGCATGGTGCCGGTTGAAAACCGTCTCGGAAAAGAAGGCAATGGGGCCGCTATCTTCAATGATTCCATGGAATGGGAGCGTTGCTGTATTCTGGCCAGTTACTTGGGTGGCATGGAAAGACAGATTGAGACTTGCATAAAACACGCGAAAACCAGAAGGCAATTTAATCAGCCGATTGGTAATTTTCAGTCGGTAGCCAACAAAATTGTCGATATGAAGGTAAGGATGGAGACGGCCCGCCTTATGCTGTATAAAGTGGCATGGCTAAAAAAATCACAAGGTCAAGCAGGAATGGATACAGCGCTTGCCAAGCTATACATGAGTGAATCATGGGTGAAGTCATGTCTTGATGCCATACAGGTACATGGGGGTTACGGATATACAACGGAGTATGAGCTGGAGCGTGATCTCAGGGACTCCGTTAGCGGTACACTTTATTCAGGCACCTCGGAAATACAAAGAAATATTATAGCCCGATATTTAGGACTCTAAAATAATTTACTTC
>CAYGIQ010000284.1:0-1857 GCA_964349885.1 uncultured Prolixibacteraceae bacterium
CCTTTTTGGTCATGCGGGGCTTTTGACACCCCGCACAATTTGCCTATTAAGTTCTGTTATTAAGTTACATGCTTGAACCCGAATCTCCATCCGTTTGAACCAAAGCCGCATCTGAAATACACGGCTGTCCGAACCTGATATGTACCCCAATCAATCGTTGTTTTGACTTCAGGAGCTACCTTGTTCAGATGAACCATGTACTTTTTGACCCAAGACTTTGAAACAACGTACCAATCGCTTGTGCTGTAATCATCAAGACGCTCCCAAACAAAAGGAGTGTACCGATTATACATCACGTTTTTCTTCCCCGGCCCGTCTGCAATATCAAATCCTACATCAGTCTTCAGGATTTCCTCTAATGAGAACTGAAGGGACATAGGAACAATAACCATATAGTCAGAAGGTGGAGCGTATCTCTCGCCATTGTCGTCCTTGAACAGACCCATAGCAATTATGGTTTCTGCTAAAGATGTCTTTGAAAGAGCATCCGCACCGAGATTGTCAAAACCAGTAGTAGTAGAAACTCCGGTCTTTGTGGTATGAGAGTTTGAGAATATGCCGACACCTTCCTCGTTCACGGTAACAAAATCAAACGAATTTGACTCACCGTTTACGAAAGGACTTGCGGAAAGTTTCTCTCTTGTTCTCTGGGCAGCTTCCATAAGCTCGGCGCCACCATCAGCTATTACGCTGTGCTGGTCGTCATCGAGCAAAGTCCTCTGCCAGATTGCTTCGTTGGCATACTGTGAAGATTCAATCCTGACATGAAATCCAGGGGATTTGCCAATAGCCGTTAATGAACCATTGAAAGCCCCAATATCAGGGAAACCAGTAATTGAATAATAATCCAACCATCCACCAGGACAACTCTTTTCCGTATAGAGCTTGTCAATATAGGAAGGAAGGGACGCAAATCTCTGTTGTGCGACCTCACCGATCTTCTCTTTCAAGAATATAAACTCGGATTCGGTCATAGCTGCATTTCTTGGCATGGTTTATCCTCCTTTCCTATGCTCTGACTTTAGCAAAATTATCGCCATTGAATCTGAACTCGACAAATTCCTGTCCGGCTACTGAAAGGTCAAGCTTTTCAACTTCAACTACAAAGTAATCCGTTACAGGAGAAGCCGATGCCTCTACCCAAAGACCCAACGATGCAACAATCTGTAAATATGTTGAACCGAAGTGCCTCAAACCTGTTGCAACAAACTGATCGCCTATTGCAATGTCGTGATTCATTGCCTGTGTCCATGTGTGAACAGTTGTTGAGGTCGTATCCAGAATACGATATGCACCCTGGTTTGCACCTTTTCTGCAATAAATCGTGCCAAGATTCGCTATACCTGTAAACTGCATTGCGTTTGTTGTGGTTCCAAGACCGGTTGTGCTGGCAGCAGTAGCTGTCAACAGGGTTGGTGCAGTACCACAAGCTGCGTTATAGATATTGCCGCGAATCGTTGTGTTCGTGCCTTTGATAAGTTCCACAAGAATATACGGTCTATGGTCACTTTTGCCAAATACACCGTCAACCATCGAATACTCGGTTGCATCTCCGTGAGAGCTTCCAGCAGCCGGGGCTGTGATGTAGTTCGTTTTATAGGTTGCATTATAGAGCTGTGTTTTCAGGTTATTACCCAAACAGACGCCCATAGGAATATCCAAATTTGTAATATTGGATATGCCCGCTGCGGCAGGTAACGCTACAACACCATCTGCGATACTACTAAAATCAACAGCCACGAGTGACCCGTTATAGATAGTAGCCGCTGGCTCTACAGGAACCCATATTTTCTCTCCTGCATCCTTGACTATTGAGAAAGCCATATTCTATCTCCTTATTGGTTAATTGTTTAATCT
>CAYGIQ010000285.1:0-1853 GCA_964349885.1 uncultured Prolixibacteraceae bacterium
CTGCTAATCTGCACAAATGCCGCCCAAAACAGGACCGGCCTTAAAAGCTTTGACGATGGTTTTGGAATGGAGCGCAACCATCCCGACCTGCGGTCGGAAGGCAGAAGTAAAAAGGCAAAAGGGAAAGGGGTTGTCGGTTGTCATGTTACACCTTCGGTGAGGTTGTCAGTTGTCAGTAGTCATTCCTCCTATGGCATTCCCAGGCACATCAGGCTGTAAGCCTGAAATAACACAGCCCAGGGTAACACCCTGGGAAATATACGGACGTGCCCAGCGGCGGAAATACGCTATCGACCCAATAATCCGCCAAAACCACAACCCCAACGGGGTTCAATAATAATAGCCCCGGGTGCAAACCCGGGGAAAGGATGCCAACCCGAAAATTAGGTTAAATGTCGTAATAATTCTATATTTGTGAACCAATAATACGAATTTATAGTATGAATGGTTCCTCAAGCAGAAATTCGAATATCGTCTTTGCAGCCTACAAAGACAAGCGTACGGTATTTCGCCTTAAAGACATCGCTATGCTTTCGGGGGAAACCGATTTTATATCAATCAACAAAAAGATGCATTATGGGGTAAAAACCGGCAAATTTCTCCATCTCCGAAAAGGCATTTACGCCAAAGAGGGCTATCTAACCGAAGAGCTGGCATGCATCCTTTACACACCCACCTATATCTCCCTTGAATATGTACTGCAAAAGGCAGGCATACTATTTCAATTCGACAGCGCAATAACATTAACAGGCTATTTAAGCAGAACTATCGCTATCGACCAACATACTTACGTTTACAGAAAAATTAAATCGGAGATACTGGTCAATACCCAGGGAATTTTGCGGCTCGACAACCAAATTAATATGGCTACCCCTGAGCGTGCTTTTCTCGATCTGCTTTACCTGAATAAAGATTATTATTTCGACAATCTAACGCCCCTTAATCCCGGAACGATCGAAAATCTGCTTCCAATCTATAACTCCAAGGCACTTGCCAACAGAGTTGCAAAACTATTTACCCATGGTTGACCTGAATCGACATAAATTTTTCTTGCTGCAAATACTTAAAGACATCTATTCAGATACGCTATTGGCCTCGACTCTCGGATTTAAGGGAGGTACTGCTTTGATGTTTTTTTACGATCTTCCCCGATTCAGCGTTGACCTGGATTTCAACCTGATTTCGACTGACAACGAGGAAGTTGTATATGAAAAGGTTCGGAACACCCTGCTGAAATATGGCAAAATAGCCGATGAAGCGAAAAAATTCTACGGACCGATAATCGTCCTCGACTATGGTCTGGGGGAACGCAAATTGAAAGTTGAGCTATCGACCCGAATTTTTGACAACCGTTATGAGATCAAAAACTTTTTGGGCATTCAAATGAAGGTGATGGCTGCGCCAGACATGTTCGCACATAAGATTTGTGCCCTGCTCGACAGAAGTTCCCTGACCAATCGCGACATTTTTGACAGTTGGTACCTGATGCAAAAACAGACACCCATCAACACACATCTGGTGGAATCTCGTATGCAAATGCCCTACGCAAGCTATATTCAGAAGTGCATCGACCGACTCGAATCGATGAGCAGTAAAGGTATCCTTCACGGACTTGGAGAGCTAATGGATAACGAGATCAAATCATTTGTAAAGACAAAATTGCTCACCGAAACCATCTCATTGTTCCGAATCTACAAAGATTACCCGATTGTTGAAGGTAACAGATAGGTGACTAAGGAAAAAAGTTGTCAGTCGACCATCGGTCGCCTTCGGTGTGGTTGTCGGTTGAAAGGAAAAGGGGTTATCGGTTATCGGTTATCGGTAATCTGTTATCGATGATCGGTAATCTGTTA
>CAYGIQ010000286.1:0-1839 GCA_964349885.1 uncultured Prolixibacteraceae bacterium
TCCCAGCGCCTTCAGATTGGGGAAAAAGTAACCAAGGGGTTGGGTGCTGGTGCCAATCCGGAAATCGGTCGCCTTGCTATGGAAGAGGATCGGGAAAAAATCGCCTCTGTTCTTGATGGAGCCGATATGGTCTTTATTACTGCCGGGATGGGTGGCGGTACTGGAACTGGCGGTGCTCCGGTTGTGGCTGAAATCGCTCAGGAAATGGGCATTCTCACCGTGGCAGTAGTAACTCGCCCCTTTGTATTTGAAGGAAAAGTGAGGGACAAAAACGCCCGTAAAGGAATTGAGGACCTCAGAAAGAGCGTGGATACCATAATAGTCATTCCAAATCAGAAACTGCTTACGATTGTGGACCGGACTACTTCGCTACTTGACGCATTTAAAACAGCCGACGATGTACTCTATCAGGCTACAAAAGGTATCTCCGACCTTATTTCTGTACATGGTCTTGTTAATCTCGATTTTGCAGATGTAAAGACTATTATGAAAAACATGGGAGACGCCCTTATGGGTACCGGGTTTGCCGAGGGTGACAACCGGGCAATTCTGGCTGCCGAGAGTGCGATCCATAGCCCGCTTCTTGACGATGTCTCCATAAACGGCGCCCGCGGTATCCTGATCAACATTACTGGTGGTGAGGACATGACCCTCTATGATGTAAGCGATGCCACTCAGACTGTGTATGATGCTGTCGGTGAGGATGCTGAGGCCAACATCATCTTTGGAGCTGTCACGGATCCCACCATGAACGGAAAACTCAGAGTCACTGTAATAGCTACTGGGTTTAATGATGAGACAATGGACAGAAAACGGGAAGAGAAAGGCGTTTCCAAGCTGACGGTTAAACTACCGGTTCAGGGCCGTGAAACAGAGAAAAAAGTTGAACAGCTCTCGATCTCTCTTCCTCCAAGGGGGGAATCGGTCCCGCTCGATACACAAGCTAAAGATCTCGCTGCTCCCTCTATCCCTCAGGCTCCTGCCACCACATCTGACTCTACCCAAAGTGCTACTGCAGCCAATTCCTTCTCGGTTACACAGAGCTCAACGGGTGAGTATCCGGTGTTGCCGCCTGCAAAAAAGGAAACAATTCAGAAGGAACAGCGCTTTTATGTAAATCGGGGCACAGTCATCACTCACTACGAGGATGATATGGATGTGCCAACTTTTCTCAGAAAACAGATGCAGTAAGTAAGTTCAAACAACGGGGGGAGTGCGCCGAACAAGCCACTCCCCCTTAAACGGTTTTCCAGAAAGGAATGCAAGCTTCAAACCTTATGGGAGAACTTAAAGAAAAGCTCATTGCTCTGGCCAGGAGAAAGCACCAAAGAATATTCCCCTGCGCTCAAAAGAAAGATCTTGAAGACTGCTTTACTGAACATGAGAACCAACTGTTTTTTTGGTTTAATACCGATGATCAGAGCACTCATGTGGTGAAAGGAAAAACTAACAGGCTATCCCGGAGGCCACTGCATTGAACGGCCACCAAGAAGGTGCACGTGTAGGTGAGGTACACTCTGGCCGGCAATCTCACCGGAGTTGATTACCATGCGATACCCTTTTTGATCCAGCCCGATTTTGCGAAGCGTCTGGGAGATGGCATTCATAAGGCTGCCCATCAATTCAGACATCTCTGAGGCATGTATGTCATGAACTGCATTAAAGTGTTGCTTGGGTATCGCCAGAAGGTGGAAAGGTGCCTGGGGATTGATGTCACGTATAATGATGGTGGTTTCATCCTCGTACACTTTTTCGGCTGGAATTTCCCCGGATGCTATTCTGCAGAACAGGCAGGTGTTCATAAACGGAATCCTTTCGGGTGATTTTTATGGACCGGAC
>CAYGIQ010000287.1:0-500 GCA_964349885.1 uncultured Prolixibacteraceae bacterium
GGTTAATGATTTAATCCTTCGCGATACAGTGGAGTTTAATCTCGACACCGATCAAGCTGATTCGCTCCAACTCATGGTAAACATCACCAACACATTTCCGCTAAGTGCTGAGCTACAAGTCTATTTTTGCAATGCACAATACCACGTGATAGATTCTCTTTTTAGCAGCGATACTCACCTGATTGCCGGAGCTCCCGTTGGTGGCGAACCAGATTTTCGCACTACCGAGTCTTCAACAAAGTTAACGCTTGTTAATGTTTCGGGTAATAAGATCGAAAATCTCGCCAGAAGCAAACACTTTATTATCGTAACAACGCTGAGTACCACCGATAACGATTATGCAAAAATCTATAACGACTACTACATTGAGGTTGAGCTGGCAACAAAAGCCTCGTTTAACTTAAAACCATAAACATCATGAAAAAGACAGATGTATCAAGAAGTGCTTCTCATCTCAGAAAGCATGGTATTAACCTGATGGTGCTGTTGCTACTTTCCAT
>CAYGIQ010000287.1:510-1838 GCA_964349885.1 uncultured Prolixibacteraceae bacterium
AACCCACAGTGGTTTTCGTTACTCAGATCTTGTGGTGCGGCTACCCAACGATTCGCTGTTTCTTGACGTCAAAAATGCCGTAGCTGCAATGGATGATGTAAATCTTCTGCGTTCGAGTTTCAGCTATGAGCTGTTGTCGTTTGGATTCAGGGTTAAAAATAATTACTTCTCGCTGAGCGCTTCGCCACGTATGAAACTGCTGGCTGATTACCCAAAGGAGCTTTTTGTTCTGTTAACTGAAGGTAATGCAGGGTTTATTGGGCAATCAGTGAACATAGGCAACATCAATCTCGTGGGAAATATATGGAATGAAATTGCAATCGGATATGCCCGCCGCATTAATAACAAACTCACAGCCGGAGTACGCTTAAAATATCTCACCGGTATCAGTAGTGCAAAAATTGAACGATCAGCTTTAACCCTGCATACTGATCCACACATGTATCATCTCACGCTTCAATCCGATATTTTAACATTTTCCTCTCTACCTGGCGAGGAAAACTACGACTTTTGGAAAAACACTGGTTATGCTCTGGATTTCGGAATTAGCTATAAACCTATCGAAAGGTTAGCGCTGCAGGCTGGTATAACCGATTTTGGGAAGATCAATTGGAATACAAACAGCCTCAATTACCGTTCTAATGAAAACTCAACCTTTTCGTTCGAGGGGTTTGATTTGAACGAATTCTTTGGAAACGAAAACGATAATGAAAATGGATTCAGCAATTTGGGAGATTCACTATTAGCCATATTTGAACCCACTGAATTTAAAGAGGCGTTTCAAACAAATATTGGCTCACGTGTGTATTTAAGCGCCATTTATGAACTTCCTAATAAGGGTTCGGCAGGGATATACTTCCAGAACGAATCGTTGGGCAGGACATCGTTCCCTACTTTGGGACTGGTATACTATCAGCCGGTAGGCAGAGTACTTGATATTGCAATTTCTTATTCTATGCACAGCCGCAGCACGAATAATCTTGGGCTGGGGTTCAATCTGAATTTAGGTCCCCTGCAATTTTATGCGGCTACAGGAAATGTAATCGCTGCATTCCTGCCCCAACATGCCAAAACGGCAAGCGTTCAATTTGGATTCAATTTCATTTTCGACAGAGCCAGAAAAGGTAATCAGCCACACGATCAGCAAGAACCTGACGCCGTGGAATAGGGATCAAAGTCTGAACATTTATCGCCGCAATTTTACCTCGTTGCCAGGTATTAATTCTGTGCCTGGCTTCATACGGTTTATTCGATACAATTCTCTTAGTCTTACTCCATAAAGTTGTGAAATAAAATGCATATCCTCGCCAGGTCGCACGATGTGTGCG
>CAYGIQ010000288.1:0-1821 GCA_964349885.1 uncultured Prolixibacteraceae bacterium
ACCTTTAGGCATGGAAATGTACAACGCACTTTAAATGAGGGCACATGGCAGTTTAACCAGAACACATTTTGGGAATTGAGGAACTTTATAACATATAATACCGCCCTTGCCCGGCACAATGCTACAGTAATGCTAGGTCAGGAAGTTTCTGAGTGGCGTTATGAATTTCTTAGCGGGGGAAGCACCGGATTGCCAAGTGATGATATTAGATCACCAATACTTGGAGAAGCTGCTTCTCACCGTATTGGCTCAGGATTTGGAAGTGGAGCAATGGCATCTTTCTTTACTCGTATTACCTACAATTTTGATGAGAGATATTACGCAACTTATACTTTCCGGTATGACGGATCATCAAACTTTGGCCCTGAAAATCGTTGGGCTCCTTTCCATTCCACATCTGTGATGTGGCGTGTTTCTAATGAGAATTTCTGGGAAGGATTGGCGCCGGTTGTGAATAACTTCCGCATCCGTGGTAGCTGGGGACAAACCGGAAACGCCAATATTGGCTCATACCTTTGGGGAGCCTCCATAAGCCGCATGCCTACTGGTCTTGGTATGGGATACCGTCAAAGCAATATTGCCAACCCCTTTATTCAATGGGAAAAACAGGAGCAGTATAACATAGGGGTCGATCTCAGCTTTTTCCAGAACCGTATCGACCTTATGGTAGATTTATATCACAAAAGATCTACCGATATGTTGATGGCCATGCAATTGCCATCCTATATGGGAACTCGTGGTAATGCTTCCGCGAGACTTAATCCGCCAATGGGCAACTTCGGTGAAATCGAAAACCGTGGAATAGAAATATCCTTGAGTGCCCACCCAATAGCACGGCAACTGGAATGGAGCACTAGTTTAAGCTTTTCATTGAACCGAAACAAACTCCTTGGTCTTACAGGTAGCCCTGCTGCATTCATAGAGGGATACGGCCAGTGGACTGATCTTGTAAGCCTTACTACCATTGGTGAGCCGCTGTTTAATTTTTATGGTTATGTAGTAGATGGAGTTTATACCAGCAGACAAGATATTCTGGATAGCCCACGAACAGAAGCTTTTCCCGCCGATGGAGTAACGTTTGAAAGGGATCGTACCGTATGGGTAGGCGACCTGAAGTTTAGGGATATCTCCGGGCCCGAAGGACTACCTGATGGAATCATTGATACTCATGACCGCACTAATCTTGGTTCTCCTTTCCCTAAGTTCACTTTTGGTTTTAGCAATACTTTCCGTTATAGAGCGTGGGAACTGACCGTGTTTATGAACGGTTGGTATGGCAACAAAGTTATGAACTATATGGGACGCAGCCTCAACAGAATGAATGCGCTGTTTACTAACCAGTTGGCTGATGTTAATAACAGAACTATTTTGGGACCAATCGATAATAGTATTGTGTATTATGATGCTGAAGGTAATGTGGTTGAGGGTTGGTTTTATGACATCAACAATGTACAAATTGTGCAAATAGGCAAAGACGGCTTGCCCCGTGCAATTGTAGGGGATCCCAACAACAACAGCCGTATCTCGGACAGGTACATTGAAGATGGCTCCTTTCTGCGTATTAGGAATGTCAACTTGACTTACAATGTGCCGGCAAGATTTACCCGGAGATTTGGTTTCAGCAATGTTAGCATATTCACAAACCTGCAAAACCTCCATACTTTCACCAGATACTCAGGTTTTGATCCGGAAATTGGTGCAAGCCAGACCAGTGCCAATGTATATGGACTCGACAACGGTCGATACCCATCACCACGTATCTATACGTTTGGAGTAAATGTTACATTTTCTTCAACAACAGAATTATGAGATATGTCCCTT
>CAYGIQ010000289.1:0-1814 GCA_964349885.1 uncultured Prolixibacteraceae bacterium
TTGTACCATTTTGCAAAAAACATTTTTAAATAATTCAAGATTATGAAACAACATTATAACCATAAAAAGCTGTTGGTTTTGACAAGCATCTTCGCTTTCGCAATTTTATTCAGTATGTGCTCCGAAAAAAAACAAGATGATGACTCTGTAGTAAAAATTACGGTTGATGCTACGCAAACCGGTTCTGTAATCAACAGGCATATATTCGGACACTTTGCCGAGCACCTGGGTTTTGGCATTTATGGTGGTATATGGGTAGGCCCCGATTCGGATATACCAAATACAAGAGGGATAAGAAATGATGTGGTGGAAGCCTTAAAAGTGCTGAAAGTACCAAACGTGCGCTGGCCGGGTGGTTGTTTTGCCGATCAGTATCACTGGCGCGATGGAATCGGTAGTCCTGAGGAAAGAAAGTCCAGAATTAATGTTAGTTGGGGAGGTGTACCCGAACCCAATACATTTGGCACCCATGAGTTTTTCGACTTTATAGCCCAGATTGGTTCCGATGCCTTTATTTCAGCCAACGTAGGTTCAGGAACTGTTCAGCAATCGGCTGATTGGCTGGAATATCTTACCGCAACCGGCTCATCGCTTGCACAGGAAAGGGCGCGCAATGGACATCCTGAACCTTATGAAGTTGCTTTCTGGGGAATTGGGAATGAAGTGTGGGGCTGCGGAGGCCCTTTTACCCCTCAGGAATACATTACAGAGCTCAAGAAATTCGCGACTTTCAGCAACAATTACAACTCAGATTTAAATACTCAATTCGTGGCTGTAGGCCCCGATTCTTTTGATGAATTCTCTTTTGGCTATACAGAAGCCATTATGGAGGCCTGGGCAAACAAAACATGGACCTGGGACATTCAAGGTCTTTCGTTGCATAAATACACACGGGGCGGTTGGCCACCGCTGATTCCTGCCATAGGTTTTGGAGAGCAGGGGTATGCTGCTGTTATTAAGGAAACCCTCGGAATGGATCAGTTTATTGTTGAAAACAAAGCCAAAATGGACAAATTTGATCCCGATAAGCTTGTGTCGATTTTGGTGGACGAATGGGGTGCCTGGTATGCTCCTGCAGAGGGAACCAATCCCGGTTTCCTGCAACAACAGAATTCTCAGCGCGATGCCATCATTTCTGCACTGAACTTCAACATCTTTGCCCGTCATGCCGACAGGGTACATGGGGCCAACATCGCTCAGATGATCAATGTGCTGCAAGCGGTAATCCTCACCGAAAACGAAAAAATGATACTTACTCCTACTTATCACACTTTCAGGATGTATGTGCCATTTCAGGATGCTGCCTATATTCCGATTAATTATGATGCAGGCAATTATCAGGCAGGAAACATTACCTTACCTCGTATTGATGCCATTGCAGCAAAGGGGAAGGATGGAAATATCTATGTTGCCATTACCAATATCGATGCCGGTAAACAGGCCTCTTTCGATCTGTCGTTTAACGGCCAGGAAATTATAAATGTTGCTGGCGAAACCCTGTATGCATCTTCGGTTGATGCCATTAATACGTTCGAGAACCCCAATAACGTTTCGCCAAAAGAGATCAAGGTAAGTGTTTCGGGCAATAAGGTAGCACTTACTGTAGAGCCCCAGTCGGTGACCGTATTGTCAATATCCGTTAAAAAGTGAACCGGTGCATTCTACTAAAATGATAATGAAGGTTTTGCTGTCCATTTTAATACTGATTGGATGCATGCCGAAATCTGAACCTTCGTACAACAATCCACTGGTACTCCAGCGTGCCGACCCGATGATTGTCAGGGCAGACGACGGAACCTATTATTTCATAGCTA
>CAYGIQ010000290.1:0-1810 GCA_964349885.1 uncultured Prolixibacteraceae bacterium
CGCATCCGGTCTATTCGCGCTTACGCGACTTTGAATACCGATCGGTTGGTTCGGGCCAGAGGCAGGGGTGGAGCTGGTACAATAGCACTCCTATCGGGGTGCCTGAGTCGAATGGGAATTTGTTGAATAACCGCGATAAGAAGGTGATGGTGAAGATCCATCCCGGATTGCATCTGTGGCGCTCCATTCTGGGCGAGAATATCTTACAGGCGGCGCAGGCGTGCAACCTCGAAAATGTTTTTATTGACGTTACCCTCTGTATGTGGAACCTACGGAATGCCATTGTCGAATCGCACTCCACCACCGAGGGGATGGACCTGCTGATTAAGCATGTGGCCTCGCTAGGGAAGGGGCTGGTGGTAGGCGGCGAGGGTTTGAACGAGATTACCGCACAGGGGCAGTCGTTTGCGCAGGCCCATCTTTTCAACAGCCACCATAACTCCATTTCGGGATTAGAACGCACCGGCAACTGCAATCTGAACGAGCTGCTCTTTGGCAAATTGTGCCGTACCATCGGGTATGCCAATCTGGGCGGTAAAGATGCCAACGAGGCCCTCCGCATGCAGATACATGCCGAGCATGGAGCGATTCCCACCCTCACCATCGGGTCGGAACAGGAGGTTTTAAACCCCAATCCGGTTGTCAAAAAGATTCTCGAAATGGCTTCCCGGTAAGAATCGGATGGTTTAAAACCAAACTAATTTGATGAGCGAAACGGCCTGTCGCGGAAGCTGAAATTCGAGGGTTATCCTATTCCCCTGAATATTAATATTTTCAGGTTCGGATAGTAGTTCGAGTTTGCCCGACTTTTCCAGTACTTCGTATTGCGCGGCTGTCGGGTTTTGGGGCGACCCCATTTTCTTCCAGACTTCGTACGAGTTACTATGGCTGGCATCGATACGATAATGGAAGATTTTTGCTGCAGTTGCCTTAGCCGGAATATTCCGAATGGCCAGAACTACTGGCGACCCGGCATCTTGCATATCATCGTCGTGGTAATTCCAAAGCATGACGGTTGAACCATCGCCATTGTGGGCAGCCAGTGCGTTGATGTCGGTGAAAGATTCGCGAACCCCTCTTTGTAGGATTGATAAAGCATTGTAGGCTGAGCGGCCCGTTGATTCATCCCAATTGACAGCTACTTCGACCCGTTTGCCCGACATCATGCCAAACATCCGAAACACATTCAGCACGGGTTTATTCACGCCGTTGGTGGCCAGATCGCGAAAGCCGTGAAACCAGGGTTGATCTTCAAACTCAAACGACCAGTTTACAGCCCCGATGAGGTGGGTTCCGTAAAGATCGTTTAATTCGTAGATTCTTGCTAACGATGCAGCCGTATAGCTCGAATAGAGGGTTCCATTGCGGTAGGCATTTTCGGGGTTTGTCTGCATGCCGCAGGCGGCACAACCTTCGGGATCGGATTCTCCGATAATCACCGGCAGGTTTTTGGTTTTGGCAAATGAAGCAATCACCCTTAAATTCTCATTTACATCGCGCAGTTGGTTCATCATTCCCATCTGCACCACGCCATTAATCACTTTGGGAGCCCCTTTTGCATGAAAAGCCACAAAGTCGAGCGGAGCACCAATCTTCCCGGTAGCCGCATTGGGTCCGCTCAGGCAGTGTTGGATAAAACTCTCCACAAACCGGGCTCCGCCACCCGTTGTGTGCGGCCCGCCAATTCTGGCAGAGGGAAGCGCTCTTTTCACTGCGTCCGAAGCATAATCATACATTTTGCAATAGGTTTCTAACCGGTTTTCGGCTTGCAGATAACCCGAATTGGGCTCATTCCACAGTTCCCAATACC
>CAYGIQ010000291.1:0-1802 GCA_964349885.1 uncultured Prolixibacteraceae bacterium
TATTAATAGACTTTTATATTATTCTCATGATACGTCACAAATCGAACAATTTCCTACTAATCCAATATCGTCTTTTTATACTACACCAAAGATTCTTAACGAGTGCATCTTTTGGACCATTGATGGTATTCGTTTTCAAAAAAAATATATTTCACTTGAACCTTGCTTAATAGACACTTCAAATTTGATAGAAAACTTTGGGCCTGCAAGATTAACGGGTGATCAATTATTGGAAGTTGCAAACCTTTATGAGAAATGGTATGACGAGTATGAAGAAGATCCATCTGTTGAGCTTAGACTAAAGAACATATTTGAAAACACCAGTTATATCTGGAGATAAAATGCACAGCACCCAATAAATAGGACTCTGTATTATTCGGAAATTGGCAGACCAGCATTCCAATCTGATGCATACAGGCATTCGAATTTTGGCCTACCTTCAGCCCTTATGAAAAGATTCTATTCTCTGATTGTCGCTGCCTTTCTTCTCATGCCAGTCACCCATGAGGCTGTAAGCCAGACGGATGCCAATACGAAGTATAAGGGAATTACCATCTATATTGATTATCCCGATGTGCCGGCATCGGTAACACCGGCGCGGCTCGACAGTCTGATCAACGGCCTATCCTATCAGGAAGAGGGTGCTGCCCGAAGCTTTAGAACGTATTGGTATGAGCAGTCAAGAAGAAATGTCGACTTTACCCATGATATTTTTTTCTACAGGGCCCCGCAGCCTTCAACCTATTATGCATCAATTACCTGGCAAGATGGAATCCAGCTCTGGAAAGATGCACTGGAATGGATAATCGCGCAACATCCGAATTACGACTGGCGCTCACTGAGTGTGGCCGACGATGGTTTCGACAGGCAACCGAAAGGGGGACTGGCATCGGTCATGGTGCTCAGCTCAAAATGGGGTCCCAGTGGAATTGGAGGTGCTCACGGTCCGAGATGGACCCTCTCCAACGGAGTAAAAGTGAACGCGATTTACGGATCTGTCCTGAAATCTCCATGGGATACCACACCGATAAATTTATTCATGAATCTCCACGAAGCAGGTCATGGAATTTTTGGATTTCCGGATACTTACGACACCGATGGCGGCGCTGAACATTCAGGCGGTACAGGTATTTACAGTCTGATGTCGGGAGGACTACCCGATGTGGAGCCCATCGGGGGGCCATTTCTTGCCCAGTACGGATGGGGCACAACGGTCGAGCCCCAGCCGGGTACCACCACACTCACCTTGAGAGCCGATGGCGACAGCGTGGTTGTTATGCGAAATCCATACGACCCGCACGAATACTTTTCCATCGAGGCACGCAAAAAGTCGAACACCGGCAATTCGCTGTTTCCGGCTGAGCTCGGATTATTGATCTGGCATACCGATTCAAAGGTTTTCACCTCAAACCGGCTGTCAGACATGACCCCGCTAAAACATTACCGTCATTCAATCGAACAGGCAGACGGAAAGTATGAATTAGAAAGATCCGCTACCAACCGCGGAAATCCCGGAGATATTTATCTGCCGGGATATACCTTCACCCCTGATTCAGAACCGGACACCCATTGGTGGGATGGCCGGGTATATTACTCCCTAAGATTCGGACCACTGGTTAAGTTTAAAAACAAGGATTAAATTTACCAGTATGACAAGGAAAAGCAGAACCAAACACAGCCCCGCTTTCAAGGCGAAAGTAGCCCTTGAGGCGATCAAGGAGGCAGAGACGCTGAGCGAACTGGCCAAACGTTTTGATGTACACCCACAGATGATCTCCAACTGGAAGCGTGAGTTCATCGCC
>CAYGIQ010000292.1:0-1788 GCA_964349885.1 uncultured Prolixibacteraceae bacterium
CTTATACAGAATGGATAAAAAAAGGTAAGAGACATCCAAGTGTTGAGTTGGGCAAAATATTGGCAATCACAACCCACCAGTTCGATTTAATTGTTGATTATCAAATAATGGAACAAGAACAAGGCCGCGACATAGTCATCGCATTGGCAGACAGGTTACTGGCCAAATACAAAATTGAATCGTGAAGTTTTAATAAAGGGTACTGGGGAAAGGAAAACAAGTCACTGCTCCTGTTAGAATTCCCCAGAGTTTTTCCAAATTATTGCGTTTTCTTAGTAACACTAGCCACGATCAATGTAATTTTGTTCATTATTTTATTTGTAACAAGTTCCGATATGATTTCTGCAAAAACCAATCCCTTGCTTCAGGAATTTTATACACCCCACCAAACTGCGCCATTTCCGCTGATTAAGAACGAACATTTCCTACCGGCCATGAAAGAGGCAATGGCAATGGGTCGCGTGGAGATTGCTGCCATAATAGCCAATCCTGAAAAACCAACTTTTGAGAATACTATTGTAGCATTGGAGAAAACCGGTCGGATACTCCAGAGAATAAACGGGATTTTCAACAACCTCCAAAGTGCGGAAACCAACGAAGAATTGCAGAAAATTGCACAGGAGGCTTCGCCTTTGCTAACAGCATTCCAGAATGATATTACACTGAACCCCGATCTTTTTGGCCGTATAAATACAGTTTATAATAACCGGCCGGAACTGTCGCTCTCACCCGAACAGTCGATGTTGCTTGACAATACTTACATCCAGTTTGTGCGAAGCGGCGCTAACCTTTCCGAAGAACAAAAAGAACGGTTCAGGCAAATCAGCACCGAATTGTCCATGTTGTCGCTGAAATTTGGCGATAATGTACTGAAGGAAACCAACCAATACCAGAAACATATTACCAATAAAGATTTGTTGTCGGGTATGCCCGAAAGCCTGCTCGAAGCTGCTGCAGGTAAGGCCAAAGCCAAAAACCTGGATGGGTGGGTGTTCGACATTACCATGCCTATGTTCGGTCCGCTTATGCGATATGCAGATAACCGCGAACTGCGTTACGAACTCTATATGGCCAATGGCTCAAAGTCTTTTAAAGGTGATGAGCTCGATAATCAGCAAAATGTAAAACAAATTGTTGAATTGCGGCTCGAACTGGCAAAATTGCTCGGATACAACACCTACGCCGATTATGTACTTGAACGGAGCATGGCTTCGAATACCGACGGAGTAAACCAATTGCTGGGTCAGTTGCTCGAAGCCGCCACACCGGTGGCCATGGCCGAAAAACTGGAAGTGGAGCAATTTGCCCGTTCAATAGGTTTTACCGATACGCTGATGCCCTGGGACTGGTCGTATTACGCCGAAAAGCTGAAAGAGAAAAAGTACGATCTGAACGAAGAAATGCTGAAGCCCTATTTCGAACTTAACCGTACCATTGATGGGGTATTCGGGCTGGCAAAAGACCTTTTTGGAATTACATTCAGGCAGAACAATGATATACCTGTTTATCACGATGAGGTATTGCCCTACGAAGTGTATGACCAAGACGGCACCTTCCTTTCGGTTTTGTATGCCGATTTTCATCCCCGGCCCGGGAAACGGGGTGGTGCCTGGATGAGTTCGTTCAAATCGCAATGGAAAGAGAATGGTGAAGATTCGAGGCCGCATATTACCATTGTAATGAATTTTACCCGCCCTACAGAAACCAAACCTTCGCTGCTTACTTTCAATGAATTCCGCACTTTCCTGCACGAATTCGGGCACGCACTGCACGGAATGCTGGCCAATA
>CAYGIQ010000293.1:0-1782 GCA_964349885.1 uncultured Prolixibacteraceae bacterium
ATGCCTAACCCCCACAGTCAAGTGTACTTTTCGGATAACTCCCAATCCAAGAACATTTGACAACCCATATTTATAAAAAAGCCTTTAAAACCTCACCTTGTTGGTTCCTGGTTTGTAGCGTATGGCTTTTGTGGATGACTGAAATCCTACGCTTACACTACCCGCGGTTTGAGCATGGATCAATACTTCTGTGGGCCGACCATTTTCCCATTCGAGGTCGACGATCAATCCGCCCCTAGCTTTCAATCCCTTAATATACCCGGTGTGCCAAGCGTCAGGAAGCGCAGGCAGTATCCGCAAAAGCTTCTCTTCATGCGATTGCAGAAGCATTTCGGCTACACCAGCGGTATAGCCAAAGTTGCCATCGATCTGAAAAGGTGGGTGAGCATCAAAAAGATTGTTGTAGATGGATTGCCTCAGAAAAAGTTGAATGTGCTCGTGGGCCATGTCTGCATCCTGCAGTCTGGCCGCACAGTTGATCAACCAAGCCCGACTCCAGCCCGTTCCAGCCCCTCCATTGACCAAACGATGGTCGAGGGTTTTTCTAACTGCTTCTACTAGCTCCGGATGGGTTGAATGCGTAATGGTGTTACCAGGATGAAAACCATAAAGGTGCGACATATGGCGGTGGCCCGGTTCATGCTCTGCATATTCTCTGTCCCATTCCAGAATACGTCCGTCGCTACCCAGCTGAAACCCATCGCGTAACCTGCTTCGCTGATTCTTGATGGTGGTTAACAGTTCATTTTCGACCCCCAAAATCCGACAGGCTGTTGTGTAGTTGTCAAATACTTCGGCAATGGTCTGCTGATCGACCGCCGAGCCAAGACAAAGGGTTACTGGCTGGCCATGCTGGTCGATAAACCGATTTTCGGGTGACGACGAAGGTGCTGCCACCAGCTGCCCATCGCGAGGATCCTCAATAAGCCAGTCGCTGTAAAAGAGCGCCACCTCGTGCAGTGCCGGCATCGCCCGATCGCGGAGAAATACGGTATCGTTGGTAAATAGAAAGTGTTGCCACATGGGCTGCATCATCCACCCTGCTGCTCCAAATGAGCTTCCCCAATAGGCAGTCCGGGCCTGCAACCATGTAGGTGCCCACAAATCGGTTGCATGGGGGAAGAAAGTGCCGCGACATCCAAAATTGTCCATAGCAGTAGACTTACCACTCTCCACCAGTCGTTCGATAAAGTCGAACAATGGCAGATTTAGCTCACCGAGGTGGGTCATATCGGCCAGCCAGTAGTTCATCTGCAGGTTAATATTTAGGTGATAATCGGCGTTCCACGGTGCTTGTATGTGTTGGTTCCATAACCCCTGAAGGTTGGCAGGATTTGTTCCGGGACGCGAGGAGGCAATCAGCAGGAAGCGGCCATACTGAAAAAGCAGTGCTTCCATTCCAGGATCGACACTACCCTCCTTAATCTGCTGAATTCGAATGTTGGTAGGCAGGCTATCTGGCTGCTGTTGAGACAGTGCAAGGGACACTCGGTTAAACAGCGCCTGGTGGTCGGATTTGTGGGCTTCGAGTAGCGAGGCTGCATCATAACCGGCGAGAATACCGAGCGTTGCAGCATTCTGCTGGGCGCAATCGGCTACATAAAAGGAAGAGTTGCTAACCAAGTACAAGGTGGCGTTTTGAACGTCCCTAAATTCCAAAAATCCCTCACCCCGTGCGACACTGCCCCCGGAATGGTTTACCTGCAGTGTGGTTTCGAATCTAACGCCCTCTAAAATGGGAGCCGATTGTGAATAGACTACCCCACCGCGTTGTGTAACCTC
>CAYGIQ010000294.1:0-1777 GCA_964349885.1 uncultured Prolixibacteraceae bacterium
CACCCATAGTGGATAGTTCTTTATCTAGAAGTTCTTTATAGTTAGGCTTGCCGCAGGAAGTAAGAACCCGCTTTGTTTCCTTGCCGCTCTTGACGGAAGCATAGAGTTCCTCGAACACGGGAAGAGTGGCTTTTTTAAACTTGGGTTTCCAGTCCAGGGCACCACGCTGAGCGGTTGCCGAGCAGTTGGAGTACATCCAGTCCATACCGTTTTCATCGACAAGACGGATAAGGCTCTGAGTGAGTTCCTCGACTGTTTCGTTAAAAGCCTCACTGGGGCTGTGACCGTTTTTGCGCAACACCTGGTACTGAGCCTCCATGATACCCTCCAGGGCACCCATGAGCACACCGCGTTCACCAGTAAGGTCACTATAGACTTCCTGCTCAAAGGTGGTGGGGAAAAGATATCCCGAACCAACTCCGATACCCAGAGCGATACAGCGGTCGGTTGCACGACCGGTGAAATCCTGGAAGACGGCATAGCTTGAATTGATGCCAGCACCTGAGAGGAAATTGCGGCGCACAGATGTGCCGCTGCCCTTGGGAGCAACAAGGATGACATCCACATTTTTAGGAGGAATGACCTTGGTCTGCTTATTATAGACCACTGAGAAACCGTGTGAAAAATAGAGCGCATCACCGGCATTAAGACATTTCTTTATTGATGGCCATATAGCCATCTGTGCAGCATCGGAAACAAGCATCTTTACTATAGTTCCACGTTTTGCAGCTTCCTCGACATCGAAAAGTGTCTTTCCCGGTTCCCATCCGTCCTTGACCGCTCTATCCCAGTCCTTCTTGTATTTCTTTGACTGACCGATAATGACATTAAAGCCGTTATCCTTGAGGTTAAGCGCCTGGGCAGGGCCCTGCACTCCATAACCGATAACCGCTATGGTCTCGTTTTTGAGAACCTTGCGGGCTTTGACCAGGGAGTACTCTTTGCGGGAGACAATATCTTCCTTTACACCGCCGAAATCGATCACTGCCATAATAAAGGGCTCCTTACTTAATGTGAAAAAATAATTTACAGATTATAACTCTTCGCTAATAGTGCACAATTTGCGAAAGAACACATGATCTGCAAACAGTTACTTTCTTGATCTGGCTATCGCGATGGCACCCGAGCGCACCATCTCCTTTATGCCGTAGGGCCTGAGCATCTGAATAAAATCATCAACCTTCTGCTTTTCACCCGTAAGCTCAAGAGTCACAGAACCGGGTGCCACTGAGGCTACAGAGGCTTTGCACAGGTTTGCCGTCTCGATCACTTCATGACGGTTGCTTTTTGTAGCATCAACCCGCACCAAAAGAAGCTCCCGGGCGATAATCGGCTCCTCCTTGAAATCCACTACCTTGATGACATCGATGAGTTTGTTGAGCTGCTTGACGATCTGCTCAAGAATCCCCTCCTCGCCATCAACCACAATTGTCATGCGTGACACCGTAGGATCATCAGTCTCCGCCACAGTGAGGGTAGAGATATTATAGCCCCTGCTTGAAAACAGACCCGCAATACGGGACAACGAACCGCTATGGTTCTCAGTCAGTATAGATATGGTATGAGTGCTCATGATCCCTCCAGAATCTCATCAATTGGTTTTCCAGCCGGAACCATGGGGAATACATTCTCCTCCTGTGCCACGATAAACTCCATAATCGCTGGCCCGTCAACCTCAAGTCCCTTTTTCAGTACAGACATCACCTCGGACGGCTTTTCCGTGCGGAAACCCGGTATGTCATAACTTTGAGCCAATGCGACAAAATCCGGGATGTAT
>CAYGIQ010000295.1:0-1770 GCA_964349885.1 uncultured Prolixibacteraceae bacterium
TACCTGTATAATTCAGGTTCAGCCACCGAAAACGTTCAAATCAGTGGCATTCCGGAATCAAAAGCCAAAGGAAAAATGAGCTGGTTTGATGGCGAAACCGGGAAATACAATACCGTGAAGTTTGTTGAATTGCCTGATAAAAGCCTGAATTTTGACCAAATTAGTCTTCCGGAGAAAGGCAATGCAATTTTAATACAGCAATAACCATTACACCTAACTAAAAATGACTGATAAAATGATCTTGAAACTTTCCAACCCGAAATTTTTATTTCAGATTGAAATTTTGATTTTATTAACCGCGTAACTCAAACTGGGTTTTGCGCAGCTATCAAACATCCTAATCGACGACAATTTTGTAAAACGCTATTGAGAATGGAAGGAAATTACGCTGAACGGGGCAACGGATGGCCAAGTTGAATTTGAAAATCAGTCACTTTCGGTTACCAATACTTCGAAAACCGGCGCCTATGGTTTGTACAATCTGAAGCCGGTATTCGGAAATTTCTATGCCGAAGCCGAATTTGCCGATTTAGATGTGATTGGGCTTGCCTTAGCGGAAAGCAAAAACGGAATACCACATATCCAATTTTACCATGATCGCCGTTTCAAACCGCTCGGGAATCACATTCATTAACCAACACGACAGGCAAAACAACGTTGAAAATGTGCATGACCCCAAAACAACGCACAATTAAATCCGCTAATAGACAAGTGAAACCGATTCATCGGGCCAGGCTGGTAAGATGTGGGGCAGTTTTCTCATAAAGTGAATGCATTGCCATATAGCCTTTTTTGCGCAATCGGTTTAGAATAATGGTAATCATATTTGTCTAATTTTAACCTGTCTTTTTTTTGGAGGAGCCTACATTGTCGTACTTAATCTAAAACATAGTGGTCAGACCTACAACACCTATTCCCGACCGTTGTGCTTCGATAATATTTGAGACGTTGGCAGTTTTTTCCTAATTACACCGCCATCAAATTTTTATGATGCTGAAATGTACTCAATATCTGAAATGTGATCCGGCCCGTCAGGTGCCCTATTCCCGCGACAAAGGACTGGAATTCATTCTTTGCAACGATTGCGGACTGATTTGGCGTTCGCCCGGATCATGGGAGCTTACCAAAAAGTATGAAGAGGATTACTTTTCATCCAAAAATTACTTAAAGAATAGGAACCACAAAGTCACCAAATCCGGATGGTTCCTCGATATGGCATTGACATACCTGCCCGGGGCTTCGAGTCTCCTCGAAGTGGGCTGCTCTGTCGGAAATACGCTTGAAGCCGCCCGGCAGCGAAACATACAACATCTGGGACTGGATATAAGCAATTATGCGGTGGATTTTTGCCAGAGCCAGGGCCTGAATGCGGAGACCAGGTCTCTTGCTGACTTAGTAGCTGAAGTGCGAAAATTCGACATGATATTTATGCAACATGTACTGGAGCATTTCGAAGATCCGTTTGAGACGCTTGCGCTTTGTAGGCAGTTGCTGAATCCCGGCGGACTGGTCATTCTTATTGTTCCCAATTCAGAATACAGGCGCGCCGACAAAAAACGGGGAAGGCACCGGTTTTACAGTATGGGAGGAGTGGGTTCCGAGCATTTTGTCTATTTCAATTACCCCTCAATCGAAAAGGTACTCAATTTCTCAGGATTTCAGGTATTGCAGAAAAACTACCCCTTGTTCGTGGCAGGCAATGCTTCTCCAGAGTTTTTCCTGAACCGGCTCTTCCGGTCATCTCTTACCTGTTTTAATGCAGATCAGGAG
>CAYGIQ010000296.1:0-1746 GCA_964349885.1 uncultured Prolixibacteraceae bacterium
CATTTCAGCCAAAAGGAAAATCGACACAAGCAGTATATGAAACACGAGCGTTCCGATTACTCCATAGTTATTCCTTTTGTATAGCGCAATCAATTTAAACATGGTTTGGCAAAATTAACAATTAACGGATTAACCATATACCCCGGCTCAATTCATCGTCGAGAAGAATAACCCTCCAATCACCAACAAACATTGAACTATAAATTACTGCCAATCAAGTCTTTAACAGATTTTAACACTATTTCAGGCGCACAAACAACAATTTTGGGTAATATTATTCTGTCAAGTTAATTCAGGCACACTGTCGGTTGATATAGTTTTACGATTGTTGAGAACATGCCGGGGATTCCCAAAATTGATAAAAGATGGTTGCTTCTTCTTCTGATGATGATCGGTTGGGGTTCGATGTACGCACAAAGCAGGTTAGGCGATAGTTTGGTTTATCAAAATGGTCAAACTGGCCGCTACGACAATTTCTATGACTCCCTCAAAATAAAGGCCGATCAAAAAAAGATAACCCGACTGATTTACGATGCCTTATTTAGAAGTGCTCAGCCAGAACCACAACGGGTACCTGAAATTGTCGGATACCGCCCAGAATTGGAAGGTAAAACCATAGGTAAGATAGAGTTTATGCGCTTACCGGTATTTGGACCCACCATTCGCGATACCACAAAAGTTGCCACATCATGGGTGGAGAAAACTGGAAACCTTGTGCATACCCGGTCCGACATCAACAACCTGAGAAAGAACCTGGTGTTGCACGAGGGCGATCTGCTTACACTCGAGCAACTGCTCGAAAACGAACGTTTGCTGCGTACCATGGCCCGTATAAGGGATGCCAAGTTTATCGTATTACCCGACTCCCTGAATTCTGAAGTTGTAAACCTTCTTCTGATTACTCAAGACCGTTTTTCCATTGGGGTAACCGGGCTGGTAGATGGATCCTCATCGGCCACTGCAGAACTTTACAACCGAAATTTTTTCGGCCTTGGACATGAGGTTTCAGTTAGTTTTGTAGGGCATCTTAACCGGCAGCCATACCTCGGATTCGAAACCTTCTACCGCATCGACAACCTCGACGGAAACTTTCTAAGCTTCGCTCTGGGCTATTCCAATACGTACCGGAAAGAGGGCGCTATTCTCCTATTCGAGAAGCCACTCATAAGGCTAAAAGATCGCTGGGGATATGGTATGCATGCACATACGTACAAAAGATCAACCATGCTACCCGAACTGATTCGGCGTTACCGTGATCTCGATTTTGGATTCAACCAAGTGAATTTCTGGGGTGCAAGAAACTTTCAGATAAAGCCAGAGCTTATCAGCAACTCACAAATTACCCTATCGGGGCAATTCATTTACCGCGATTTTTTAAAAAAGCCGGATGTTTCGGAAGACAACCAGAATTATTTTGCCAGCACAAACTTATATCTCGCCGGCATTACCTGGTCGCAACGCCAATTCATCCGCGACCAGTTGATCTATGGCTTTGGAATTACAGAAGATATTCCAATGGGATTTAAATACGAGTTGCTTTGGGGAATTGACGAAAACAAATCGGGGCGACGTTACTACTCACAACTCTTCCTATCGAACGGCAACCTGCTCCGAAACCGCCCAGGGTATCTCTTTCTCTATGCTGGCGCTGGAAGCTATTTTAAAGATAATAATTTAGCGCAGAGCCACATTGAAGGAGGATTTAACTTAATATCCAGATTGTATGAGCAGCCAAAGGGCTATTAT
>CAYGIQ010000297.1:0-1723 GCA_964349885.1 uncultured Prolixibacteraceae bacterium
CAGTTGGGCGGTTTTAGTGAGGTCGCACAACTAATGGAAGTGTATGGAATGAGTCAGGAGCGTTTCGAAGGCCTCGCACGGCGGGTGGTGGTAAATGAATTCCATATTCGGCAGCTAAGGCTCAACTTTTCCGACAATTCCGAAATGGTAAGCCATCCATACATTGATGCAGCACTTGCCCGCAAAATAGTAACTGAACGCTCTTCCGGTGGTCCGTTTGAAACGTTGGATGCCTTTGCTTTCCGCATAGGTATTGAGGTGGAAGCGATGGCCAAAATTTCGCCTTACCTCACCTGCGAATAGGTTGGTTTGATTTTCATTTTATTAACGTAGTGCGGTTGGGAAAACAATTTTTTTGTCTTAAATTTGATAAGGACTGAATAATTTCTAAATTTGCGCCTCGATTTAGGAAATAGTTAAAAACTGAAACATGATTATTATTCCCGTAAAAGAAGGCGAAAACATCGAAAGGGCTTTGAAGAGGTTTAAGAGGAAGTTTGAGAAAACTGGCGTAATTAAAGAATTACGTGAGCGTCAAGCGTTTACCAAACCTTCTGTAAAAGCCAGAACCATTCAGAAGAAGGCCGTTTACATTCAGGGCCTTCAGCGGATGGAAGATTAGAGCGAGATTATCCGGTTCCTGGGATTAGCCGAAAACTTCTATGGATTTTCAGGAATCATTCATACATTACCTGCAGTATGAGAAGCGATTTTCGGCTCATACTGTGGTAGCATATAAGAAAGACCTCAATCAGTTTGTGGAATTTTTCACGAGCCGTATTGGGGATTTTGACATTATGGCGGTCCATGAAAGGGTTGTCAGAGATTGGGTTTTGCAATTGATGGAGGAGGGGATTGCTCCCCGCAGTGTGCACCGGAAAATCTCCACCTTGAAATCGTTTTTTCGTTACCTGGTAAAAATGGGCGTGTTGGAATCGTTTCCGATCGGAAAGATTACCTTGCCCAAAGTTCGAAAGAAGCTTCCCAATTTTGTTGAGGAGATTCCGTTGCATCATCTGCTGGATGATGGGTTTTTTGATGACGATTTTGAGGGACGACGCGACAAGCTTGTGATTGCACTCCTCTATGGTACCGGCATCCGATTAAGTGAGTTGTTGCAGCTTGCCGATGGTGAGGTAGATTTGGCGCAACGCCTTATAAAGGTAACTGGAAAACGCAACAAGCAGCGGCTTATTCCTTTTCCTGCCGAGCTGGTGGGTTTGATTGAGCGATACCGGACTTCGCGGTTGGAGGCAACGGGAATAGGCAGCGGAAAGTTGTTGGTTACTGTAAAGGGCGAACCTGCCTACGAAAAACTGGTTTACCGTATTGTTAAGGGATATTTATCGTTGGTTACTTCGCTCGACAAGCGGAGTCCACATGTACTGAGGCATACTTTTGCCACGCATTTGTTGAACCGGGGAGCCGACCTCAACGCAGTGAAGGAGTTGCTGGGGCACTCCAACCTTGCTGCTACAGAGGTGTATACCCATACAACGTTTTCAAAACTACATTCTATTTACCAACAAGCCCATCCACGGGGCTAAAATCTGATGAATTATGAATATTAAGATTAATTCTGTTCATTTCACAGCCGACCAGAGGCTGGTGGAATTTATCAACAAGAAGATCGGTAAGCTCGACACTTTTTTTGAAGGGATTATCAGCTGTGAAGTCATCCTCAGGGTTGAAAAACCGGAGACTGCCAACAACAAGGTAAGTG
>CAYGIQ010000298.1:0-1711 GCA_964349885.1 uncultured Prolixibacteraceae bacterium
GCATTAAACGGCGCACGTCTTGATGTCAATATGGTATGGCCATTACACCAACAAATCATCAAAATAATAGATAAGGCAAAAAGGAAAATTGACGATGAATAAGAAAATTCTGCTGATTGAGGATGAAAATGCATTTCGGCAGGATATTGCCGAGATACTGACTTTCGAGGGTTTTGAAGTAAGTCAGGCAGGAAACGGAAAAGTTGGTTTTCGGCTGGCGTTGGAGACCGCTCCCGATTTAATACTGTGCGATATTATGATGCCCGAAATGGATGGCTTTGAGGTTTTGGCCTCAGTCCGAGAGAATCTGAGTACAAGGCTCACCCCATTTATCATGCTTACAGCCCTATCCGATCGCGAAATTTTCAGATCGGTAATGGAGCAGGGAGCCGACGACTATATCGCCAAACCGGTGGGTATTGATGAATTGCTGAATGCGATTAAAAGACAGTTTATGAAGGTTGATGATGTGAGTCGGTATACCGAATCGGCATTGGATAACCTGCGGCACGATTTGATTCGTAAACTCCCTTCTGAGTTGAGTTCTCCCCTCGAAGAGATCATTGCATTTGGTAAATTGATGCAGAATTATGCCGGCTCCTACACTCCAAATGAAATTGCTGCCTATGGCAAGTCTATTTATGAGGGTGGGAACCGCGTTTACCGCCTCATTCAGAACTACATTCTTTATGCACAGTTCGAGCTTAACGCCATCGATATGGACCAAAACCGTTCAATTGAGGACGTACAGCTGCTCTGCCGTCAGGTTGGCCTCGAGACCGCAAAACGGATGGACGAATGCTCGATCTGGAACTCAATACCTCTAAAGCGAAAGTGAATGCCAATCCGCAGTTTGTAAAAAAGATTATTGAAGAGCTTATCGATAATGCTTTCAAATTCAGCAAATTCGGAACTCCTGTTCAATTGGTCTGCAGCAATTTTGAAGGCAATTTTCAGCTTCTGATCATCGACCGTGGATCGGGAATTCTACCAAGCGATATTAAAAGAATAGGAGCTCATATGCAGTTCGGCACGCAAAGTTCAGAAACCTCGGGAATTGGTCTTGGACTTATCATTGCCAAGCGAATAACCCAGATGTATGGGGGTATCTTCGATATTGAGAGCGCGCCCAATAAGGGTACTTATATCAAGATTGAGCTACCAGCAAAATAGCAGCAGGCTCGCCAAAGTGCCATCTATGTAGCTGCATGAAGTTCGCAATTCAAAGCTAGAATTGCACCAAAACATGCATAGCAACATTGGAGACCGGGTAAGAGCGATGCATGAATGCTTTTGATCGACCATTATGGATGCTATCGGAGAAGCGTGCAAGCCCTTTTAGGAACCCTCAGCAAATGAGAGAGGGTGATTATTGCTAGGTTTTCTTCCGCCAAGAAATGGGCCCTTGCGAACCATGAAACGATGCAATAACTGGTCAAAGCCTCAAATTGGGAGGATACAATCTTTTGGAGATGCTGGTAGAATAACAGCCTACTGATTTGGATGTTTTAGGGATGAGAAACCCTTTGCACCCGTTTTCTTAATTGAGCGACACCACTACCGCATCTTCAAGCAATATGTCGTAGAAGTAACCGGCACCTAGGTCTTTGTTGAGTACAATGGTTCCAACGCACACTACTTCGGCATTGAGTTCAACGCGCGACTGACTGGTAACGGTAAGGTCAAAGCTGCCATTGCTGCTGGTTCCATC
>CAYGIQ010000299.1:0-1695 GCA_964349885.1 uncultured Prolixibacteraceae bacterium
TCCTTATACATACCGGTTTCTTCTTTTTTGCCGTTTGCGTGGTAGGTCGTGAACGGGCCATGAAGAAAGTTATTGGTCCAGACTTTTTCCGATTTGACCTTACCTGTGGGGAAAAATTCCTGTTCCAGCCCATCCTGGTTGCCTTCTTTGAAAGTACGGATACGCTTGGTTTTACCATCAGGGAAATATATGATCTCTTGTCCGTCTTTTTTGCCGTCCTTAAAAGAGACTTCCTGCTCTTTTGTACCATCCTCGAAGTAGGATACGTAGGTCCCTACTGCAGCATCTTCGACGAATTCTGCTTCGCTTTTTAAATTTCCGTTTGCATACCATGTTTTCTCAGGGCCGTGTTTTTTTCCATTAGCGTAATGGGACTGTTTGTCCAAATTGCCATTTGCGCCATAAATCACCATGATACTGTCTGGTTTGCCGTTTTTGAAGAATCTGTCTGATTGGACATTCCCGTTTTCAAAAAAGTACGTTGTGCGTAGCAGGTTAGTTTTCTTCCCGGCATAGGAGATGACTTTTTTCTTAGCGCCGCTTGGATATGATTCTTCTACCTCTTCCTTAATATTGCCGCCGGAGGAACATCCCAGAAACGCCAGCAGCCCGCAAACCGTTAAAAATGACTTCAGGTGCATATTTAACCCCTTTCAGAAGTGTAAGTATCTGTACCAATCCCATCCTGATTGTTGTCGTTGTCGTTGTCGTTGTCGTTGTCGATATCGTCTTTTTCTTATCTCATCACGATATCGATCTTGTCCTAATCCTCAGTTTTTTATTCCTTACTCCAAATTCCTCATTCCAAATTTCCCATTTCCACCTTTTGAAATATGCTTTTTAGAATCTATCCCGTCAAACCTAATCTATGCAGAACAGATCTGCGGAGCTTATTTTAGAATAACTTAGTGATCAGAAACAATTCAGGGTAAAAAAATAATGCGTTTTCGTCCATGTATCGATCTCCACAACGGCAGAGTTAAGCAGATTGTTGGGGGAACTCTTTGCGACCAAAGCAATGAATCCCTGATTACCAACTTTGAAACAAACCTGCCTTCTTCTCATTATGCATCAATATACTCTAAAAATGGGCTTTTCGGCGGACATGTTATTATGCTGGGGTTTGGAAATGAAACGGCCGCACTGGATGCGCTCGGAGCCTACCCGGGTGGACTTCAGGTGGGTGGGGGAGTGGGGCCCCAGAATGCCCGATCGTATCTGGATGCTGGCGCCTCACACGTAATCGTTACCTCATACGTATTCAGTGACGGTCAAATTCAGTGGAGCCGCTTAAAGGAGTTACTCAAAGCGGTAGGCAAAGAACGTCTGGTGCTTGATCTGAGTTGTCGCAAAGTAGAGAATCGCTATTTTGTAGTGACCGATCGCTGGCAGAAGTTTACCGAGGAAGTTGTTTCCGGAGAACTGTTTGAGAAGTTGAGCGGGTATTGTGACGAGTTTTTGATTCATGCTGCGGATGTGGAGGGGCTTAAAAGTGGTATAGATTCGGAGCTGGTGTCGCTTCTGGGCCAGCACTGTCCGTTTCCGGTAACCTATGCCGGAGGGGTCCGCAACCTGTCTGATCTCCAAATCATTGAAACGCTGGGTGGTGGAATTGTGGATGTCACCATCGGCAGTGCGCTTGATATGTTCGGGGGACCGCTACCTTTCTCGGAAGTGGTGGCATGGCATAAAATG
>CAYGIQ010000300.1:0-1687 GCA_964349885.1 uncultured Prolixibacteraceae bacterium
GGCGGGGTTGATGATCTGTGGGTACGACCGAATGGCGAGCTGATTATCGTCGACTACAAGGCCACGTCAAAAAAAGACGAAGTCAATCTCGATGCTGACTGGCAGATTGGGTACAAGCGGCAGATGGAGATTTACCAATGGTTGTTTCGACGGAACGACTTCAAGGTATCTGATACTGGCTACTTTGTGTACTGCAATGGTAACAGCGATGCCGAAGCATTCGATGGGAAACTGGAATTCGATATTAAGGTCATACCCTACGAAGGCGATGATTCGTGGGTCGAGCAAGCCATTATTGACGCCCACGCCTGTTTAAATAGCAAAGCCATCCCGCCAGCCGGAGAGGATTGTGATTATTGTAAGTATCGGGAGGCGGTAAAACACTATGAGGAATAACCCGGTGCATATTAGATGAATCTAACCTGTCCAAAATGCGGAAAGAATAAGGTGAGAAAAATTCTCTATGGTGAACCAGCTGATGGGGTAACTGAGAAGGAATGGTTTATTGCCGGATGCTTAGTTCCCGAAAAGCCAAAAATGTGGCATTGTGATTCATGCGGTCATGAGTGGGGAAGTAATAGGGAGTATGAGTAATTTTAAAAATATATGATAAATCCAATTCAGACTATATATAGTGTTGATGAAAAAAGTAAACGAGCCGCTAGTCTAGATGCCTCCGGAGTTGACGCATTATCCGACGAAGAGGTTTCGTCCCTTGCAATGCCCCGACCGGGACATCCTGAACAACGCGGATTCATGTTTGATCTGAAAGACTTTAAATCAGATAAACACATGGCCGAAGTATTGTCGGCTCTCATGAAGCGGCTAACTACTATACAAGCATCAGACAAGACGAAGAAAGGCGTTGACGAGGGATTTATTGACGGAAACAAGGAACCCGAAGCACCAAAAGGGTTTGTAATGTAAGCTGATGTTTATTAATGCCTAAAATACTCGCCGTTTATGCCGCAATCTGAACCGAAGGTAACCATGAATGTCTATCAGATTCCTACACCTGAAGAGCAAGAGCGCATTCTGGAGAAGGTTGTGCGCGATCATCAAAAAATTACGGACACAGAGTTTCTGACCCTAACCCGATTCGAATTGGGCAGTATCCGGCTTGAGTTGACCGGAATCGCCGGATATTTAAGCATGCTCTCAGTCGGTGATTTTGGCCCTGTTTCCGATGAACAGAAAAAGGTCTTAGAAGACCTGGTTAAAAGTTGTAGCCAAAAACAAGTCGCCGTTGAAAATTTACTCGAACTGACTAAAAGGCAGTCACAGGAAAAGCAAGAAGTAGGACACAATTCCCCGCTAAAACGCCCGAAGATCCTCATCTTCGAAGACGAAAAAATGTTGGCCGATATGTACGCCACGAAACTTCGCATGAACGGATTTGATGTAGCGGTGTACTATGACCCGACAATTGATCCGGTTGGCGTGGTAGTAAAAGAAAAACCCGATCTTATCTCATCCGGTATAATCATGCCAGTGATGGATGGTTTAGGCGCGCTTAAGAGGTTGAAGGCCGATGTGCGAACTAGGGACATACCGGTTGTTCTCTTATCGAATCTTGGGCAAAAAGAAAATATCGCAACCGGAAAAGCATTGGGCGCCGTTGAGTATCTGGTGAAAGCCCACCATACGCCGACAGAGGTTGTAAAAGTGTTTTATCGTATCCTTGGAC
>CAYGIQ010000301.1:0-1661 GCA_964349885.1 uncultured Prolixibacteraceae bacterium
CGGGTTCGATTGGTAAGCCAGGCTATACAGGTAAAATGAATAATCCTTGTTGCCCGGTAACGGAACACCTCCCGAACGTGTAGGATCAAACCCATGGGTAAGAAAAACATAATGGTTTTGCAAATCTAACCTTAGCGTAGATTGATTAGTGAAATTTATGCTATAAAACAGCGTATTGATATGGTCGGTTTTTTTGAAATCCAAATCGGGACGCCAGTAATACAACAACATAGCACCTGGCCCGTGCTGGCTTACCGTACCACCCGATGGGTATAATTTGTATATGAACATATTACCGCTTTTCATGATTCCGGTACGTGGTACAAAACCGAGATCGGCCCGAAATCCATCATCTACATACATTATGTCTGTAGTTGCCGAAAATTTCCGGGTATTGTAGGTTACTGTAGCCTGCGACGACAGGTTCCCTTTTTTATCATCGGGCTGCAACGATTTATGCAGGTAGAATTTACCTGTCCAGCTATTATCGGCCGATGCCAGGTTATATTCTATCCCTAAAACCCTGTTATATTCGCGGGAACGATGTACAAAATCATACTCCTGAAAAGCCTGCCTGTTGATGGCAAAAAACCCGATATTGGACCTGGCAAACACCTTTTTCTGTATAGACAACATGGTGTTGTTGTTTGATGCTATCTCGTTAAAAATATCTTCACCGGTCTGAATATTCAGAAAACCCAATCGCCAATTTTCATTGAGTTTCCCGCTTAAACGGACCCCGCCAATAATACGGTTTTCAATAAGGTTGCCGTTTTTTGCCCTTGCCAGCCCAATCCGTCTCGAAAAAAACGGTTTGGCAGCGTTGAACATGTCGCCATAGTTATCGAACAAATCGTTGTTGTCGATGAAAAACTGTCGCTTTTCAGGCAGAAAAACTTCAAACCGGGTAAGATTGGTAAATATGTCGTCCACTTCAACATTCGAAAAGTCGGGGTTTATGGTTATGTCGAGGTTCATACTGTTGCCTATGGCTACTTTTGCATCTCCCCCAAAAGTAAATTTGTTGCCAGGGCCTCCGGCAATAAAATCTTTCGAAGTTAGGGCATTAATATATGGAATAACGGCCACTGGTGTGCGCGATTTACCCAGTGGTTTTTCAAAGATCATTTCGCCGGCAAATGCCAGGTTAGACAGTAGCTGGTTTTGTGGTACGCGCACCCAGGTACTCTGTTCGTTTGTTTGCATGTCCCAACGATAAGCTTTCAGGCGCCACGAAATATCACCTTCCCTGAATTTGAGTGAGTTGAACGGTATGGCCGCTTCGAGTATGTAACGATCTTCGTGCATAGCATTTTCAACCACCCATCTCTGGTCCCAGGTAGTATTAAAACCGGCCCGGGAAGCCCCTCCTTCTGAAACAAATGCTTCGCGTTGAACACCGTAAGGTGTCATACCAAAGAGAAAGGCAGTTGTTCCGTCGCTGAAGGTATCAAACATCAGCGTAACATTGTCGTTGCTGGTACCACTGAAATCACGGCGCAGGGACGATACTACATAGTTATTCGATTGTGCCCGGGAAATAATGCCAATGTATAAGTTATGGTCGTCGTACAAAAGCCTGAATTCGGTGGGGTTGACCGACCGTGCCGAGTCTGTCGGAAAAAACTGCCAGAAATCGGAACCTACATCGGCATTTTGCC
>CAYGIQ010000302.1:0-1657 GCA_964349885.1 uncultured Prolixibacteraceae bacterium
ATATCGTACAATGAGAGTCGACCGGGGTAAAAACCGATGATCTCTTTTAAAAAAAGATAAAACTCTTTTCTGGGTGAAGAAAAGAGTTTTATTCGTTGAGTAATTTGCCTGATCACAACAGGTCAATATTTTTTAAAAGCAACAGTTGCATTGTGGCCTCCAAATCCGAATGTATTGCTAATGGCTACTTTAATGTCTCTTTTTTGAGCCTTATTGAAAGTAAAGTTAAGGCGGTTATCAATTTCGGGATCGTCTGTAAAGTGATTAATGGTAGGCGGAATAATGCCGTTCTTTATTGCCAGGATGGTGGCGATGCCTTCAACAGCACCTGCAGCACCCAATAAATGACCCGTCATCGACTTGGTGGCACTTATGTTAAGTTTGTAGGCATGATCTCCGAAAAGAGAGATTATGGCTTTTGGTTCGGCAATATCACCCAGAGGAGTGGAGGTACCATGAACATTGATGTAGTCAACATCGCTGAGTTGCAAACCAGCATCCTCGACGGCCCATTTCATCACGAGCTGCGCTCCAGTGCCATCGGGATCAGGGGCTGTCATATGATAGGCATCAGCAGACATTCCGCCTCCCACAACTTCAGCATAAATCTTAGCACCTCGTTTAAGGGCATGTTCGAGGTCCTCGAGAATCAGGGCACCTGCACCCTCTCCCATAACAAAGCCATCACGGTCTTTATCGAAAGGCCGTGAGGCTGTAGTAGGATCGTCGTTGCGGGTTGACACAGCTCTCATGGAGTTGAATCCTGTCATAGCGGCTTCATTAACTCCGGCCTCAGAACCTCCGGTAATCATAAAGTCTACTTTCCCCAAGCGTATCTTATTGAAAGCTTCAATAATGGCATGCGAGGCAGATGCGCAGGCAGTAACGGTGGTGTAATTTGGCCCCCTGAATCCATACTTAATCGACAACAGGCCACCGGCAATGTTGGCAATCATTTTGGGTATGAAGAAAGGCGAAAACTGAGGTCGTTCAGATTTATAGGCCATAACCTCCTCGAAGAAGGTCTGCAGGCCGCCAATACCTGAACCCCAGATTATTCCAGCCCGGTTTTTATCCACACTATCCAAATCAATACCACAATCTTCCATTGCCTGAATGGTAGCACCAAAAGCAAACTGTGTATACAAGTCGTGCTTGCGTGCCTCTTTTTTGTCCAAGTACGCCGAAGGATCAAAATCCCTTACTTCACAGGCAAACCTTGTTTTGTGGTACTGAACATCAAACTTGGTAATGGGGCCGGCACCGCTAACGCCCTTTACGAGTCCGTCCCAAAATGTGTCGACAGAATTTCCCAAAGGAGTGATGGCGCCTAAACCGGTAACTACTACCCGTTTCAATTCCATAAAATGATTGTTCAGGTGTTATTTGTTTTTAACGGCTTCTTCAATGTGCTGAATGGCTTCACCAACAGTTGCAATTTTTTCTGCTTGATCGTCCGGAATAGCAAGGTCAAACTCCTTTTCAAACTCCATAATCAATTCAACGGTATCCAAAGAGTCGGCACCAAGATCGTTGGTGAAGGAAGCTTCGTTGGTTACTTCACTTTCATCTACACCTAATTTATCAACGATAATTGCTTTAACTTTTGCTGCAACATCTGACATAGCTCTAATTTTTAGTTAATACTTAATTGGTT
>CAYGIQ010000303.1:0-1653 GCA_964349885.1 uncultured Prolixibacteraceae bacterium
TAACTCTTAGTGTTGATGTAATGAATACCGGCGATGTTGACGGCGATGAAGTGGTACAGGTTTATGTGAGCACCCCCGACAGCCCCTCGTCGCTTGAGCGGCCAATAAAAAGGCTGAAAGGCTTCAAAAGGGTGAGCATTCCTGTTGGCCAGATAAAAACCGTTTCTATTGATATAGATTGTACCGACCTCTGGTTCTGGGATGCAGAAAAGGGTAAAATTACCTTCGATCAGGGCAGGTACATCTTTGAAATAGGTTCATCGTCGAAAGATATTAAAGGAACCTTAGAGGCCCGCATGAGCGGTGCTTACAAACCCGTACTGGCCACTGTTGTTGCCGAAAGCAACAAGATGATCCTTCGCCCGGGCGATATTATTCAAACCAGCGTAACAGCTTGTATGACCGACGACAGTTTCTACGACCTGACAAAAGCCAAAGTGGTTTACAAATGTAACAACCCAAAGGTTGCCACTGTTGATGCTACCGGAAAAGTTAAAGCTACAGGAGTTGGTGCAGCTCTGATTTTTGCTGACGTAACCGTCGATGGTGTAACTGTTTCAGGTAGTTACCCCATAAAGGTTATGCCCGACCTCAGCCCTGAATCGATAACCGTTGACGGTAAAGCCATTAAAGGCTTCGACAAGGAGATCAAAGCATACAGTTACATGTTAAAAAGCAACTCAAAAGTTCCGGTGGTCAAAGCTTCGGCAATGGGAGAAGGTGTTCTGGTTGAAGTTGAACAGGCCAAAGGTGTACCTGGTACCACCATTGTTAAGATCATCGATACCATCACGCTCGAAACCAATACCTACTATTTGAATTTTGATGGACCATCGCAAAGTGATGAATTCAATAACGGCACAATTGGCAGCCAATGGCAGTGGATAAGGGAAAACCCGGCAACTCACAGCCTTACCCAAAAGCCAGGCTCGCTAACCATTACCAGTGAACCGGGAGATATATCGGAAGGGACAAATAATGCAAGGAACCTTTTGTTGCAGAGTGCAAACAACGATTGGGTGATCGAAACAAAACTCACAGGTTCAAGGGTTCCTTCGCAGCCCGAAAACGCAGGAATAACTGCCTATCAGGATGACCATAATTTTGTAAAACTGATGTTCAGGGCAGTTACCAAAACAAGCAGGGGCGGCAACAGAACAGCACCTGAAACCCAACCTGGTACAATCGACCTGATTATGGAAGAAAACGGCATCACAAAATCGATGGGTAGCTTCAACCTTCGTAATGCAATTATTGGAGATAATTACTTGTACCTAAAGTTGGAGAAAAAAGGAAGCATCTATACGGCATTCTATTCACTCGACGGAAATAATTATACACAATTGGGTGTTGCCGATGTTTTACTGAAAGACATTAGGGCAGGATTAATTGTATGCGACGGCATTGTGACCCAATACATGAAAAGTACTTTCTGGTTCAATTCAGATACGACAAAACCCGATACACCATTTGATGTGTCGTTTGATTATATTCGCATTGACAAATAAGGATTACAATAAAAATCTTAAACGAAAACTAACATGAATAGAAAAATTAAAACAATTGCATTGATTGCTATTATTTTACTGGCAATCGTTTCATGCAAAAACCGTTCTCAAACGAAGAATGAAGAAGTAGCAGAAAAGTTTGCAG
>CAYGIQ010000304.1:0-1637 GCA_964349885.1 uncultured Prolixibacteraceae bacterium
CCATAAAACTTTTAAAGAAGCAATCTGGAGCGCAATGCGCCCATCAATTAAATGTTTTTTGGAAGATGAACCATCAACCAGTATCCAGCAACCAGTATCCAGTACCCAGCAATGAGCGCGATTAAACACCACTACCACGACCAGACTGAGCAGGGCATGCGCCTGTTTACCGGGCAGGAACTGCGGCAACTTGAATTTATGCACAACCGAAACCGCGAGGCCGGAAAGTTGCCAAAATACGACATGCTGGAATTAACGGGCAAAACCATGGCCGAACTGATTGAAATAGCCTCCGCCCTGGGCCTTGTGGTTGGCGATGCAATTGGAAGGCAAAATATGATGAATAAAATACTTGAAAAACAAACTGAAATTACCCCTGCCCTAAAGGGTGACTGTCAAGGCATGATTTGCGAAACAAAAGCTCCCTTTAGGGCGGGGGGCGAAGAATTAGACGAATTATGAAACAATCTATCCATTTACTCGACCCGGTCGCCAACCAAGTTGGCCGGTACAAGACCATGCGCTGCGGTAGGACCAGCAATTTAAACACGGTTGAACCTATTTTCAGCACCAATCCAGATGAAGTTACCTGCACCAGTTGCCTTAGCTACATAAACAATCCCTGGCGGGTGCTGCGCAAATATGGGCACGTGAAAGTTGTTGAAGATATGTTTGTGATGGTGTGGGGCCAGTACGGGTACAAATTCGATATGTGTGCCATGATCGATGCACCCGGGTGCTGGAACATCGTTGTATCGCACAATGGCCGCTGGCACCTGAACCTGATGACCAAAGCCGGTAACATGGCACAGCTCGGGTTTAAGCTGGTTGATATTATCGAGGCTGAAATTGTAACTATGAAATAAAACCAATAACTATGAAAGAAAGACCAATATTATTCAGCACAGAAATGGTGCAAGCCATTTTGGAAGGCAGGAAAACGCAGACCCGCCGCATTCTGAAACCTCAAATTGAGAAACGTGAAATATTTTGGAATTGGAATGGAAGAACAGCTTCAAATAGTTTAGAGCACCTTTGTAATGTTGCCATTCCAATGTATTGCCCCTACGGCCAACCCGGCGACCGGCTTTGGGTGAGGGAAAAGTTTGCAAAAACAATGGGCGATTTTGAGCCCGAGATATGTTTCAGTTTTTTTGCCGACGACTTCCATTGGTCGTGGAAGCCCGGTAAATCACCAAAAGGGAAAACATCGTGCCAGTGGCGCGATCCGGAATTGTCGGAAGGAGTGAAATGGAAACCAGCCAGATACATGCCAATAGAAGCTGCACGTATCTGGCTGGAGATTGAGGAAGTAAAGGTAGAACGGTTGCAGGATATTTTGGAAGAGGATGCAAAAGCGGAAGGGGTAACTCCCGACATTGCCACCGACCATCCGAAAGGAGTTTATTACGCTGCTTTTTCTGATTTGTGGACTAAAATCAACGGCAACGGTACATGGATTTCGAACCCGTGGGTATGGGTGGTAAAATTCAAAGTTTTGAGTACAACCGGAAAACCATCCTTCGACTCCGCTCAGGATGACAAGTAACAAGTAACCAGTAACAAGTAACCAGCATCAAGTATGAAACAATCTATCCATTTACTCGACCCGGTTAGCGGACACCGATTGGGCTCAC
>CAYGIQ010000305.1:0-1617 GCA_964349885.1 uncultured Prolixibacteraceae bacterium
GTTGTTCTGTAAAGAGCCCCACACGTTTGAACTACTTGCCTGGCCAACAGAATAATTAATCATGTCGAGCTCAGGATATTTTTTGCGCCACACCTCGTATATTTTTGAAGCGGTTTCCTTGCTGATTTCTGCACGTGTACCAATTGGTAATTCAACCGTTGCCGCAATGGAGCTGTTGTCCTGTGCAGGTATAAATTCTGTGCCTATAAATCCGGCAGGTAACAAACTTAAGATGAAGAACGCAAACACACCCCATATCACCTTTTTTCGGTTTCGTACCGACCAGTTAACCAAAGCTGCATATTTGTCATCCAATTTATTCAATACTCTTTCAATAGGAATAAAAATGAGCTTGTATAGCTTGTTGTGTTTCGGGTCTAATCGTAACAGTTGCGATGATAACATGGGAGTTAAAGTAAGCGCTGAAACGGTTGATACAATCATGATGATGGTGACCATCCAGCCTAATTGTTCAAACATAACCCCTGCCATACCTGAAATCATGGTTAGTGGGAAGAAGACGGCCAACAATGTTAATGTTGATGCAATAACCGAGATGGCAACTTCATTTGTCGCATGTACTGCGGCACTTTTGGGGCGACTGCCTTTTTCTATATGTCTGGTTATATTCTCTAATACCACAATTGCATCATCCACCACCATCCCAATGGCAACCGAAAGCGAACTCAGTGAGATGATGTTGAGTGAACCTCCTGTAAATCCGAGGTAAATAAAGGCTGCAACGAGCGAAATGGGAATTGTAAGGATGATGATGATGGTAGCCCTCCACCTTCCAAGAAATACCAACACGACCAGCATCACGAAAATAAAGGCGTACATCACCGTTTCAACCAACCCGGAGATGGTTTGTTTGATGTTGTCGGAAGTGTCCATAATCGGAGCAATCTTCACGTCCGATGGCAGGTTCTTTTGGAGTTCAGGTAGCATTTTATGTACCAACTCGGCAATTTGCACGGTGTTTGATCCCGATTGTTTTTGAACCACGATGGAAGCCCCTTGAACGGAATTTGTAAATACTTCTTGTGATCGTTCTTCCAGTGCGTCAGTTACAGTTGCCACATCCGACAGATAAATATGTTTTCCCCCAAATGAGCCCACTATCAGGTTGTTCATTTCCATCGGGGATATAAATTCTCCCTCAACACGCAAGGAATAAGTTTGACTGCCAATATCCATGGTTCCTGCAGGAGTGTTTATGTTCTCCATCCGGATGGTTTGAGCGATGCTTTCAATGGTAAGATTGTAAGCTTCTAATTTTGCTGGGTCAACAAACACTTGAATTTCTCTCTCTGGAGCACCAGAGATAGAGACCGAACCAACACCTGGAATACGCGCTAAGGGATTCGCTACGTTTTCCTCCAGAATTTTATACAAAGCAGGTAAACTTTGGTCAGCAGTGGCAGAAATTATCATCACCGGAATCATATCAGTACTGAACTTAAATATGACTGGGTTATCTGCCCCATCTGGCAGAGCTGCCTTTACAAGTTCTAATTTGTCGCGTATATCGCTTGCCGATTCATCAATGTCATCTCCATATGTAAATTCAAGCGTTATTATAGACGATTCCGGGAATACTTCCGGGGTAGGTACACT
>CAYGIQ010000306.1:0-1604 GCA_964349885.1 uncultured Prolixibacteraceae bacterium
ATGCTTATGGCCTCCTGTAATAACCGTCAGAAGGTGACCGATGAGGAGGTCCGTGAAAAGGGGGCAGCCGTTTCGGCAAAGCTATTGGCCGCCCTGCTGAGTGAGTTAACGTCCGAAATGAATGAAAACGGGGTTGTTGGGGCCATCAACTATTGTTCTTTGGAGGCTTTACCCATAACCCATCAGATTTCGGAGGAGGAAGATGTTGAACTCGGAAGGGTATCCCACAGATTCCGCAATCCGCTCAATGCAGCCAACGATGAGGAGCTAAGACTCATCGACGATTATATCCAACTCCAACAGGCTGGCGAGTCTTTGTCTCCGGTGGTTCTGGAGGGGAAGGGAACAAAGACTTTTTACTCACCCATAGTTCTGGGGGCACCATTATGCCTTTCCTGCCATGGCAAATCCACAGAAATTGATCCCCGAGTACTTGAAGTTATCAATGAGCGATACCCCGACGACAGGGCCGTTAATTTTGAGTTGAATGAAGTTCGTGGGATGTTTAAGGTGGTGTTCAGGGATTAAAAACGGCTCCAGAAAGGCTGCCTCAGTTTTGATACAGCCTCCTTTTTTTGTTTCAAACCCATCGAGAACCCTGCAAAAACTACGTAAAACTTTAACCAGATTGGCGATTCAAAAAATGCAATCCTGTTTTTCTAATCGAATGTTGGATTGCGGCTTGTGGGGCATTTATCCTGATCTATTTCAGGATTTCTCTTGAATCAATTGGGTAAAACAGGTCGGAAAACTCCGCCAAACCTGTAGCTGAGATTGATGTTCCAAAGGAACTTTTCCCCCGGAATATTTGAATCAATGGCTTTGTTAATGGTAGATGATAGGGAAACTGGAAAATTTCGCTTGTTGAGCGACAATGTCGAATTGTAATAGATGCCACTGCTGTCATCCATTTTCAGAAAATAAACCTGTGCCATTAGGTTCGAATATATTTTTTCGGTCAATTGTATGTTGGAAATATTGGTCATAAAGGATAAAAAGTTACTAAACCGAACCACATCTTTATCAACTCCATGGGCAAGAATATAATAGGGTCCTAGGCTGATATTCTTCGTTACCCTGAAAATGGGAGCAATCTCCCCTGCGAGAAACTGGTATGTTCTCAAAATATCAGTTTCTTGTCCATTTGGCATCGATTGAATGGTTCTAAATGCATAGGCAGGATGCGCCCCAAATCTCAACCCGAATTTCTCGGTTTTAATAGCATCGTAGCGCAACCAGAAGATAAATGTCCAAGGTTTTCCGTCGAGACCAAAACGCAGAATGGGATCCAATCTAAACCTTTCGCCTCCGATTGTGAAATCGAACACCGCAGCGGGTTTTCCTAAAGTAAGATTCGGGAATGTCGACAGTCCGTTGGAGGTTAAAGTTGCGCTCCCGGTCAATCTTAGATTTTGATTTCTGTTTTCAGCAGCAGCAGTGGTAACTGTTATGAATAACAGCAGAGCGATAAGTGATTGTTTTTGAAGATTTTCGGACAATTTTCTCATACCTAAAATACAACACACTTTCTTCTCAAGTGCTCTGGTTATAAATAATTATGTTATTGCAAGATGGATTTTTTTTCGTCTTGCCTACACAAATAT
>CAYGIQ010000307.1:0-1502 GCA_964349885.1 uncultured Prolixibacteraceae bacterium
GTTCGAGACCGAGCACCATAAATGCGGTTGCCAGCGCGTCGGCCGTCATGCAATCGTTGGCAATTACGGTAGCGCTCAATAAATTATGCTGGGTTGGATAGCCTGTCGATGGGTCGATGGTATGGGCGTATCTTTGCCCATCCTCTTCATAGAAGTTTCGGTAGTTACCCGAAGTCGCCAGTGCTTTGCCATCGAGACGCAAAATCGCCTGCAATTCCTGTTCAGCCAGTAATCCCGATTCGTCGGGTTTGCTGATCCCAATGCTCCAGGTATTTCCTTTGGCATTTTTACCACGGGCTACTACCTCACCACCAATCTCGACCATGTAATTTTCGCAACCCTGATCTGCTAAAAAGCCAGCAATCAGATCGGTGGCATAGCCCTTTGCAATGGCACTCATGTCGAGCATGATCGAGGGGTGTTCTTTTTTGATTCGTCCGTTCTCAAGCTTTACCTTGCGGTACCCTGTCAAGGAAAGCAGGCTATCGATCAGCTCTGGGGTAATTCTGTCTTTTTTGCTGAATCCAAACCCCCACGCATTTACCAGAGGCGCCACGGTTATGTCGAACGCACCTCCGGTTAATTCTGAAATCTCAACGGAACGCAAATAGCAGTTGGTGAACCATGGATCGAGCACTACCCTTTCGTTTTGGTTGATTTTTGAGATGGTCGAAAGAGGATTGAAGGTGGAAAAGGAGAGGTCGTAATCTGCAAAAAGCTGTTTGATTTCGGTGTGTAAATCCTTTCCTCCTTTGCTTTCGTAGACAATGTTGTAATAGGTTCCATATACTGGACCTTCGTTGTATACATAGGCATCTGGTTGTCCGCACGACAGCGAGAAAATGGCGAGCAATATAGATGCAACGATTCGTGTAATCTTGGATAGGAATTGTCGGGTTAAGATGGTCAGAGAAAACATACACAGTGATTTTGTCGACAAAGGTAAGAAAAAGAGCCGTTGCTTATGAAAATCACAGGTTAAGGCCCATTTGCTTTGAACTTTTCCTTATCTTAAAACCGTTTATAAACTGCACAACCATCGTTATGAAAAAGTTACCTTTCCGATCCATTGTACCGCTTCTTTCCGTGGCTGCCTTAGCTGGAGGGTGCGGACAGTTAGCCAAGGAGCCAACGCGACCCAACATTCTGTTTATAATGAGCGACGACCACACTCAGAAGGCCATCAGTGCCTATGGCCATCATCTCATTGAGACACCCCACATCGACCGGTTGGCAAAGGAGGGGGTAATCTTCAGGTCGAGTTTTGTAACCAATTCGATATGTGCACCCAGTCGCGCAACGCTTCTGACCGGAAAATACAGTCATCTGAATGGTAAGGTCGACAACCACAGTAAGTTTGATTGGGACCAACCCAATTTTGCCAAAATGTTGCGTGCCGGTGGGTATCAGACGGCGCTGGTTGGAAAAATACATTTGGATGGTCTGCCACAGGGGTTTGACTATTCGATTGTACTGCCCGGACAGGGACAATATTACAATCC